>JAIOQG010000148.1 GCA_021413465.1 Alphaproteobacteria bacterium
ATCAACGCCGTGATGGCAAAGCTCTGCGCGGCGGTGGCCAAGATGTTTTTCTTGCGGACCATGCCTGAGTAAAAGAGCGCCAAGCCTGGGATTGTCATTAGCAACACGAGTGCCGTCGAGGTGAGCATCCAAGCCGTGTCGCCGCTGTTGAGAGCGAGAGCGACGGCATGGGCGGGAAACACCGTGGCAGGAGCGGGAGGCTCCGCAGTTGGAGCCGCCGTTTCGGCGGCCGCGGGTTCTGCCGGTGACGTCGCTTCGGGGGCGGCAGGCGCCGCCGGTGTGGCAGTGTCAGCTGTGGTTGGCGCTGGTGGAGGTGTAACGTCTGCGAGCGCTGCCGGCGGTGAGATTGCGGCAAACGCAAATGCGCTGGCGATGGCAACTATTGCGAGCGTTGCGCCGAACGAGTTTGATTTCATGCGTCTATGGAACATTGCGCTCCCCATTTTTTCGGTGTGTCGAAGGTCGAGAATTTTGCCGGGCATCAGAGTGCCTCGGCATCGGTTTCGCCGGTGCGGATGCGCACGACGTGTTCAAGAAGCTGACGGCATATTCGGCGCCGCGGTAGATCTCGCGGTGGCCCTTTTGGCGGCCAAAGCCTTTGACCTCGGTGACGGTGAGGCCTTGAACGCCTAAGGCCGTCAGGGCTTCGCGCACTTCATCGAGCTTGAAGGGCTTTATGATGGCGGTGATGAATTTCATGGGATCCTCGTCTTGCACGATTTCGATGCAAGTTCAGGATCGGCGGAAAAGCGCGCCTTGTAATGCACGAATAGTGAGCAGTTCTTTTGCGACATTGCCCGGCGTTTGGGCATAATTCCCTTGCTGCGTGTATGCGGCAGTTCTCGTCATTGGATGGGAGGGGTGAAGCGTTTATCACTGATGACACTATGAAAAGCGCCGAAAACCGCCGTGCAGACGTCGTCATCGCTGGCGGCGGGATGGTTGGGCTCACCCTGGGTTTGGCATTGGCCAGGGCCGGGTTGGAAACCATTGTCGTCGACGGCTTCGATCCGGGTCTGGTACTCGATGCGAAGTTCGATGGGCGGGTGAGTTCGTTCGCACCGGCGTCGCGCCGCGTTCTGATGGCGCTCGGGCTGTGGCCGCATGTCGAAGATGTGGCGCAACCGGTCTTGGACATTATCGTGGGCGACGGCTCGGTGAAGGGCGGTGCGTCGGCGGCGTTGCTGCATTTCGATCATCGCGAGATGGGGGATCAGCCGCTCGCCCATATGATCGAGAACCGGCATTTCCGAATGGCGCTGCAGCGCGAGCTTGGGCAGGCACCGTTGTTGACTCTGATCGCACCGCAGCGGGTAACGGCAGCAACGCTCGGGCGCTCGTCTATGGAAGTGGTTCTAGGCGACGGGCAGCGGCTTGGGGCTGGGCTGTGTATCGCCGCCGACGGGCGCGAGTCGCCGCTGCGCGAGGCGATGGGGATCAAGACGACGGGCTGGGCTTATGCGCAGACCGGCATTGTCGCCACCATCGCGCACGAACGGCCGCATGAAGGTGTCGCGCACGAGTTGTTTCTGCCATCGGGACCGTTCGCCATTTTGCCGATGACGGGTCATCGCAGTTCGATCGTGTGGACGGAGCGCAGCGATCAGGCGCCGGCGTTCGTTGGTCTCAACGACGAAGATTTCGCGCGCGAAGTGAGGCAACGGTTCGGCGATCAGTGGGGCGCCATAAAGGTCGAAGGGCCGCGCTGGTTTTATCCCTTGTCGATGCAGTTGGCGCATTCTTATATCGCGCCGCGTTTCGCGCTTGCCGGCGATGCTGGCCACAGCGTCCATCCGATCGCCGGGCAGGGGCTCAATCTGGGTTTGCGCGATGCAGCGGCGTTGGCGGAAGTGGTGATCGACGCGAAGCGCCTGGGCCTCGATATCGGGTCGGAGGCGGTGCTCGCGCGCTATCAAGCGTGGCGGCGCTTCGACAACGCGCTGTTCACGGCATCGATGGACGCGCTGAACCGGCTGTTCTCGAACGACATCGTGCCGCTGGCGATGGTGCGACGGCTTGGGTTGGACGTGGTCGATGCCATTGTGCCGCTGAAGCGGTTCTTCATGCGCCAGGCGGGCGGCGAGGGCGGCGAGGTGCCGCGATTGATGCGGGGCGAAGAGACATGACGCTGTGTGGCGATCAGACGTCCGTAGCCTTCTTCTGACCCAACGTCTTGTGCCATTTCGCACGCAGGACGGCTGGGCGTTCGGGGTAGCGGTCTTCGAGGAATTCGGCGGCCGCCACGCGATCGGTGCGGAAATGGCGGAAGTCTTTGCGCAGTTCGCACCAAGCGGCGAGCATGCGCACCGTCTCCATGTAGGCGAGCGTCACCGGCCAGACGATGCGCGAGGTTTCGCGGCCCTGTTCGTCGCGGTAGTTGAGCGCGAGTTTGCGGCCGACGCGGATTTGCGCACGCAGACGTGCCATGTCGATGGCGTCCGGGGCGATGGCTCCCCGACTTGGAACGCCGGTTGTGGGTTCGAGCACGAACGGGCGCAAACGTTCGGGCACGGCCGCGCTGATTTTTGCGATGAGGTCTTGCGCCGCTTTGACGAGCGAAGGGTCGCCGCGACTGGCGACGAGCTGGGCGCCGAGGACGGCGGCTTCGATTTCGTCGGGGGTGAGCATGAGGGGCGGCAGGTCGAAACCGCTGTCGAGGACGTAGCCCATGCCGGCTTCGCCGCGGATGGGCACGCGCTGGGCCATCAGGGTCGCGATGTCGCGATAGACCGAGCGTTTGGAAACTTCGAGTTCGGCGGCGATGGCATCGGACGTGATCGGCCCGCGCGTGCGGCGCAGAATTTGGATGATCTGAAAAAGGCGGTCGGCGCGGCGCATGCAATCACTGTGGCCGAGGGCTGCTGACAGCATAGTGGCAGCAGCGTGGCAGGAGAAGCAAGTGCGCGGCCGTCAGTGCTTGGTTTCGCCGCCGTCGCCGCCGAGCGTGTCGCTTGAGCGCTGCTTGCGCACGCGATTGCCGTAGGTGCGGTCGAGGTCCAGGTAAAAATCGCGCGCCTTCGTGATGACGTGGCGCCAGCGGGCGGCTTCGGCATCTGATTTGGAAGAGTAGATCTCGCCGTCCCAAATCGCGCGCGGGTCTTCAGCGCCGGCCGCCTTGGCGAACGGTTCTATGGCGGGCGTGGTTTCGCTGATTTGGTCGACGGTTTGGCGAAAGTGGGCTTGCGGGTTCATGCGGTCGAAATAGGCTTGGAGGTCGGCGTCGCGGCGGCGCTGTTCCATGCGGCGGAAGGCGGCGACGACGTCGTTGCCCCAAATGCGCCAGGCAATCATTGCCAGGATCAGAGCGACGAAGAGCCAGAAGTTCGGAAAGAATGGGATTTCCGGAAACATCGCCGCCCTCAGGCCTCGCGGCTCAAGCCGGCGGCTTTGAGGCGGCTTTCGTATTCGAACCAGCGTTTCGTTTGGTCGCGGCCGAGCGTATGCAGATAGTCCCAGGAGTAAAGTCCAGTGTCGTGGCCGTCGTCGAAGACGAGGCGGACGGCGTAGCGTCCGATCTGTTCGATCTTTGCGATCGAGACGTTTTTCTTGCCTGCGACCGTGATCTTGGTGGCGGCGCCGTGGCCTTGCACTTCGGCGCTGGGGCTTTCGACGCGCAGATATTCGGCGGGCAGTTTGAATTTCGTGCCGTCTTCGAAGGAGATCGTCAAAACACGCTCATCCTTTTTGAACTTGATGTCGAGCGGCCAAGGCGAGGCGGCGTCGCTCACGCTTTCATCTCGTCGTCCGAAAGTTGGCGCGCTTCGTCGGGCAACATAATCGGGATGCCGCCGCGGATGGGATAGGCAAGGCGGGCGGCCTTGGAAATCAGCTCTTGCGCCGCGGCGTCGTATGTCAGTGAAGCCTTTGTCACTGGGCAGACTAGGATTTCGAGCAATTTTGGGTCGGCGCGGGCTTCGCTTTTTGTGTCGGCGCGGGCTTCGCTTTTTGTGTCGCCGGTTTTTGGTTGGTCGGTCATTGCAGGGTTGGTCCGCCTTCGACGTTGCCGGATCCGGCCGCCGCCATTTCGATGAGCGCGGTCAGTAGTTGAGCCCGATCTGCCAAGCATGAGGCCTCGAGGAGCGCTTGTTTTTCGGCGACGTCGAACGGGCAAATCATGGCGAGCGAATTGATCAACACCTCGCCCGGCGCGCGTTCGATCGACGACCAGTCGGCTTCGATATTGCGCAGCTTTAGGTAAGATTTGAGACTGGTGCCCAGGCGCTTGCGGTCGACGCAGTCCTCGTCGCTTGACTCCTGCAGGTCGGCGGAGAAAGGTTCAAAGCTTGCTTCTATCTGGCGATAGGGCGTCGTGGTTTTCAATTCGGCATCGATGCGGAAGCGGATCAGCCCCGTGAGCGTGATCATCAAGCGGCCGTCGCCGGTTTCGTTCCATGAAGTAAGGCGGCCCGCACAGCCGATGGGATAAAGCGGCGGGTGCTTTTGATCCGAATTCACCGGCTGGACCATGCCGATGAGGCGATGCGTGCGCATGGCATCATCGATCATGGCGAGGTAGCGCGGCTCGAAGATGTTTAGCGGCAGGCGGCCTCGCGGCAAAAGAAGTGCGCCCGCTAAAGGGAAAACCGGGATGACCGGCGGCAGGCCGGCGATGCTCGGCGCGCGGGGCCCACTCATTGGGGTGTGCTCATGAAAACAATATCGACGACAATTTGCGTCTGCCGCTTTGGACCGCCGGGTCGGCTGGGCCTAGGGCTTCGAACAAGGTCAGCAATTGTTTGCGCGCTGCGGCTTCGTTCCAGTTGCGATCGCGGCGGATGCTTTCAAGCAATTCAGCGATCGCGGGTTCGGTTTTACCGCGCGCGGCCAATGCGGCGGCGAGATCGAGCCGCGCTTGGTGATCGCCAGGGTTCTGCCGCGACTTTTCTTGCAGCTCCGTCACGTCGCCTGCGGCTTGTGCTTGCTCGGTGAGTTTCAGTTGCGCTTGCACCGTGATGAAGGCCGGGTTGGTTGCGTGTTCGGGCCCCACCATCGCAATCGTTTGTTTGGCGCGTTCGATATCACCCGATGCCAAATAGCAGCGCGCCAGTCCGCTGAGAGCTACGGGGTTTTGCGGTTCTTCCTGTAGGATGCGCGCGAAAGCTTGTGCTGCGGTGCTTAGGTCGCCGGCGTTGAAAGCTTCGTCGGCGATGGCAATCATTTCTTCAATGGGCGAGGGGCCGGCGTCGCCGCTTAGGCGTTTGATGAAGTCGCGGACCTCCGATTCTTTCAGCATACCGACAAAGCCGTCGACAGGCTGGCCGTTGCGGAAGGCATAGACGGCCGGGATCGACTTGATTTGCATCTGGGCTGCGATGCGCTTGTTCTCGTCGATATTGATCTTGACGAGTCTGACCGCACCGTTGGCTTCGCGGACCGCCTTTTCCAGGATCGGGGTCAGTTGTTTGCAAGGGCCGCACCACGGGGCCCAGAAATCGACGATGACGGGCAGTTCGCGCGAGGGTTCAAGCACGTCGGCGACAAACGTGCGCTCGGATGTGTCTTTGATCAGACCGTCGGGGCTGGCCGCGGCTGGGCCGGTTTTTTGTCCGATAATCGTTTGCATGGTCGGTCTCGTAGCGCCCCTATTGGTGTGCGGCCGGTCAAGAGATGGGTGCCCGGCCGGCCATTGCCAAGCGGGCGTTCTCGATCCCTAAGCCATTTTGGCGATTAGCTTATACTGCCCGGGTGGTTGCCGGAAAGCGCCAGCCGAGTGGTCGCCTGCCTGAAATCACGCGTTTAGGGTCTTACGCGCCAGATTTCGTAGCGGTCGTTGACGCGTTTGTGGAAATAGAGGGTGCCGTCCGGCGCCAGCGAGGGGCCCTCGACAAAGCCCTCCAACGTTTCCAGCTTTTGCGGCTTGCCGAACGGTTCGTCGACACTTGCGCGGCGTGCGCGGAAAAGTTTCGGCGATTTGAACAACGGGATGCCGGTCAGCCGCGTGAAGTAAAGTTCGAGGCCATCGGCAGAGAGTGCGGGCGCATATTCTAGTTCGTCGGTGTTTACGGCGGCGAATATTTTGGCGCTGTCGGGCGAGCGCACGAATCCGCGCGGGCCCGGCGTGGCGAAATACAAATCCGCTGAATCGGGGACGTCGCCGCCGGAAAACGTGCCTTCGGCAAAGAGCAACGACTTGCCGTCTGCGGAAAGCTCTACGTCGAAGATCAAGCGGCCCAATCGCTCGCCGGGCAAGGTCGTTGTGGGCTCGGCGTTGTTGACGCGCTTGCCGTCGAACGTGCCGCAATAGGTGGAGATCAACGCACGGCGATAGTCACGCGGGGAGACAAAACAAAATTTGCCGTCGGCGCTCATCGTGGGCGTACCGTCCAGGGCATAGGAAATCGTGCCCTGAAGAATGCCGCGATAGACGAAATCGGTGCCGGTCAATTCGGCGAAGTGAATGTTCGTGTTTTCGCCGGGGTCGTTGCGAGTATTGAAGAACAGAAAGCGCCCGTCGCGCGAAATGAAGGGTTCCATAGCCTCGTCGGCATAACCTTCGATGCGAACGGCCTGTCCCGGATTGGGCGGCGGATTGGCGGCGGCTAGCGCCGCCCCGGGCACTGACAGCAGGCAAAAAGCGGCGAAAACGAAGTTACGCATAGAGCCAGATCCCCTTTGACGAGAGCATATTGCATCGTCCCGGGCTTTACGCCATAACCCACGCCCTTAATCGGCGCGGGCGAGACTTTCACTCCCGCGTGCATGGAGCGCGGGCGTAGCTCAGGGGTAGAGCATAACCTTGCCAAGGTTAGGGTCGGGCGTTCGAATCGCCTCGCCCGCTCCAATTTTTCCGACAGCGCGTACAAGTTGCGGCGGGGCACGTGGCCCCGCGCGACGCGTTTATGTCTTGTTAGGGCATTGGTGGCAGCTATCGTTGTCGCCGTAATGGCTCGTGCAGGAAAGGGAACGCTCATGACCGTCACCGAAGGAAGCGGCGCGCAGTTCGATTTTGGGCGGGTGACGACGCGGGTCGTTGGGCTCATTCAGCGCAATTTCGGACCGTTTTTTTTGGCGTCGCTCCTATTTTCGGGGGCGCCCTATTTGGTGCTCACGCTTGCGCAATCGACGCTCTTCGGCGAGGGGCAGAGTGGGCAAGCGTATACAAGCCTCGCCATCATGTTTGTGTCGTTTCTGTCGGGGTTGGTGCTGCAGGGCACGCTTACTCGGGCCGCGATCGACGATCTGTCAGGCAAACAGGTTTCCATCGGCGCGTCGTTGAATGCGAGCATGGGCCTTGTGCTGCCTCTGCTCGGTCTTGGCATCATGGTCAGCCTCGGCATCATTGCGGGGCTCTTCCTGCTGATCGTGCCAGGCATTATTTTGGCTTTGAGGTGGATGGTTGCGGCACCGGCGCTCGTCGCCGAAAGAAGCGGTCCGTTCGCTTCGATGGGACGCAGCGCAAAACTAACCGAGAACCATCGTTGGGCGATTTTCGGATTGATCGTGCTGTACGCCATCTTCGTTTGGGTCGTGAGCATCGGCCTTCTGCTTGCCATACCCGGCTCGTTCTCGGCATTGGCCGCTCCGGGTTCGAGTTCGCTTTCAATCGTCTTCGTCACCGTGATGACGGCTGTGCAAGCCTTTCAGACGATGATCGCAACCGTCGGAGCCGCGGCGATTTATTTTGAATTGCGCCAAATCAAGGAAGGCGTCGGCGTGACCGAGATCGCGGCCGTGTTCGACTGAAAACTAAGTCTTGTCGTGCTTGTCGCGTTTGCGCACGCCGAACAGAAGGCGCTGCTCAAGGCGGCGGCGGAGGCTTGCGTAGTAGGCGCTCAAGAATTCTGGGTCGGCTTCGCTCGCGCGTGCACTCCAGCCGATCTTCTTGCGGATGCGGTCCGCAACGGCGGTCATCGCGGCTGCGTCCGCCGTGCGGAGAACCGTTTCCAACACCTGCAGTTCCTTAACGCCATAAACGTCGAGTTGGGCGGTCGTGAAGACAAGTTGCACCTCCATGGATGGTCGGTCGCTGGTGAGATCCGGCAGCAAGGTTTGCTTGGGTGCCTTGAGTACCCAGGTGCCGGCGATCATGTCGCCCGCGCGCAGTCGGTCACGGTTGAAGAGGGGAAAGAGGACGAAGATTCCGCACCAAACAATGCCCGAGAGAATGATCAGCGCGTCGATGCCTGCCCCGCGCGAGATCAAGAAAATGAGCGGCATATAGAGCTCAAGCTCGCGCATGGCGTTGCGGGCGACGACAGCGTCGGCGGTCAGCGCGGCGCCGTTGCGCGAAACTACGCGCAGGCCCATTAGGCGTTTTCCGGGGGTTGCCGCCCGCCCGCCGCATTCGAACAACGTGAAATAGAAATTTCGCAGGACGAAGAAGCCCAGCAACCAAACGATTTGGACGATGGCGCCGGACTCCCCGAACTCCGACGTGCTGAAGACGGAAGCTACTGCCAAAGTCAGCGCAATCAGCGACCCGACAATGATCGCAAGATCGATCATCAAGGCGATGCCGCGCTCGCTAAAAGTCGCAAGGTGGACGCGCAAATCGACGCCTTCCGGCGTGACCAGGGCGCGGACGCTGGAGTCCGATGCCGGCGTCTTATCGAGGGCTAGCGATGCCACGACGGTCCCCGCGGTAAAAATAGGCGCCCCAGGCGGCGGCGGTCGCGCATGCAATCGTCCAGCGGAGCGCATCGGAGGTGATGAGCTGCCGCGCGAAGCCTTCGAGCAATCCGGCAATGAAAAGCATAACGACGACGCCGATCATGACGGTCGCGCCCTGTCGGCCGGCGTTTTCGGCCGCGGCCAAGCGGCTTAGCGATCCCGGAAAGGCAATTGACCAGCCGATGCGTAAGCCTGCCGCGCCGGCCAAAATGATGGCCAGCAATTCTGTGACACCGTGAATGAATATCCAACCGGCGAATTCGAGTGCTAGTCCGCGCGCGGCAAAGACCGCGAACATCGCGCCCAAGGCGCAACCGTTGTAGGCGAGCAGCATCGAACTGGGCAGGCAAAACGCAAAGCCCAAGGCGAAGGCGAAAATGGCTATTTGCGCGTTGTGGGTGAACAGGAATGTCGCGAAAACGCTTAGGCCTGTTTTACCCTCCGGGTCGGCGTAGAGCGTTTCGCGCAACGCTTGCGTCGACGCGCTCGGATCGCGCCCACCCGCCATTTCCGACGAGACGAACGCCGAGTACCAATCGGGGTCTGCGGACACGAGCAGATAGGCTGTGAATGCGCTGGCGAAGGTGATGAGGGCGGCAACCAAGGTTTCGCGCCAAAGCAATTTCACGGCGGACGGCCAGTCTTGTGCGAAGAAGGACCCAACGCGTTCGCGCAGGGGCGTTCTGGCGCCGTAGACAAAGAAGTAGGCACGTGCGCAGAGGGATTCGAGATAGTCGACAAGCGCCGAGTCGAGCGATGTCGCGCGCGCCACAGAGAGCGAGGAGAGAGCTTGGCGATAGAGCGCCGGGATGGCCAGCATTTCGTCGTCGCTGAGGCTAGTGGCGGAGCGGCGGTCGATTTGGGCGAGCAGTGTCTCGAGCTGGCGCCAAGACTCTTCGCGTTCGCGGCGAAAGCGCAGGCTGCGTAGGGTTGTGTCCATGTCTAAACCCTCTCGCGCCGGCGCAGTTCGTCGTAGGCGCGCACAAGCTCGGGTCCGAGCCGATCGGCAGGCGCGTCGACAATGGAGACACCCAGCCTGCGTAACCTTGCGAGTACGAGGCTGCGTTCGCGCAGCAATTGATGGGCGATGACGGCGCGCGACACGTCTTCCGGCGTTTGCGGCAGGGTCGCGCGCAGGCTTTCGAGTTCTTCATCGTGGAAGGCGACGAAAACGATCATGTGGCGGCGGGCGAGGCGCGCGACGTTTTCGATCATCAGTTCGGCCGAAACCGTGTCGGCGAAATCGGTGAAGACGACGATCATCGAGCGGCGGCGCAGGCGTTCGGCCAGGGTCGAAAGGCCGAGCGTGTGGTTGGTTTCGTTGGTCGAATAGTCGAGGCTTGCCGTCAGGGCTTTTAGCTGCGTGAAGGCCCGCGGGCCGGCGACGAAGCCTGTCGACAAATTGGGGTGCGCGTCGAAGCCAAAGAAGCTGACGCGGTCGCCGAGCTTTAGGCCGACATAGGCAAGCATGAGTGCGGCATTGAGCGCGCGGTCGACGCGCGGGGCGCCGCCGACGGGCTCGCACATCAGGCGCCCAGTGTCGATGGCGAAAGCGATTTGGTGGTTGCGTTCGGCACGCACTTCCTTGGCCAGAAGGTTCATGTGACGCGCGCTTTTTTTTCGTCGAGTGCTTCGACGCGTTGGCACCAGGCGAGCCTGAGTGGCCCTTGCCAGCGTATGTGAGCGTGTTCCAGGCGGGCTTCGCCGCGCCGGTGCGGCACGAGCTTGAAACCCGTTTCGCCGACGCCGTCGAACAAAATTGCTTCACGGCTCGAAGGCATCACGGTCACAAGATCGTTTGCAGCCAAAGCGACTTCGGCGATGGGCGCGGTTTGTCCCGGCCCAAAGATTAGACGAATCCAGGCCGTAATCGCGCCCGCGCCTATGCCGGCGAGGCGAGGGGCGCGTGTTTCGATTTTGAGTGAAATGTTCGGCCGGCCCAATTGTGCGTCGGCGAAAATCAACGCGACAATGGCGATGGTCCAGACCGGACCCAACGGCCAAGCCGCAGGTGCCGCCGCCGCGATCATGAGTGAAAGCGGTGCTGTTAAGGCAGCAAGGAGAATAGCGCGCCCGGTCGGTACGATCATCGCGGGGCTTCGGTTTGCTCGAGAATGGTCTTCAAAACACCATCCGTCGTCTTGCCTTCGATTTCGGCGGAGGGCGAAAGCAACACGCGATGACGCAGTGCCGGGAGCGCGAGCGCCTTCACGTCGTCGGGTATGACGTAGTCTCGCGCATCGAGTGCGGCGCGGGCACGGGCGGCCGCCGCTAGCATCGCGGCGGCGCGCGGCGATGCACCGAGTTCGAAGGTGGTGCCCTCACGTGTGGCGCGGATGACGCGCACAACATAGTCGATGACCTCGTCAGGCAGTCTGACCGTGGAAGCAAGGTCGACGGCCGCGGTCAGTTCCTCGGGTGTGATCGATTTCGAAATGCCCAAATTGTCTGAGTCGGGGCGCGTGCCCTTGCCGTGTTGGGCGACGATGCGCCTTTCTTCGGCGACACTGGGGTAGGAGAGCACGTGCTTGAACAGAAAGCGGTCAAGCTGGGCTTCCGGCAACGGATAGGCGCCCTGTTGCTCGATCGGATTTTGCGTCGCGATGACCGTGAAGCGCGGACTTAGGACGTAGCGTTTGCCGTCGAGCGTTACACCGCGTTCTTGCATTGCTTCGAGGAGCGCTGCTTGGGTTTTGGGCGGTGTGCGGTTGATTTCGTCGGCCAGCAAGACGTCGCAAAAGATCGGACCCTTGGTCAGTGCGAAGGTGTTGGTCTGAAAATTGAACAGATTGGAACCCAGGATGTCGCCTGGCATGAGATCCGGGGTGAACTGCACGCGTCCGAAATTCAGATCGAGCGTGTGTGCGAAGCACTGCGCCAGCAGCGTTTTGGCGGTGCCGGGCGGGCCTTCGAGCAAAACGTGACCGCCTGCAAACAACGCGGTCAAGAGCAGATCGACCGTATCGGATTGACCGACGATGTGCTTGGCGATTTCGGCGCGTATGCGATCGGCGGCGGCGCGAAGGTCAGCGAGTTGCACGTAAGATCTCCTCATTCCAAGAATGTAGCTTGCGGGCTGCCGTCGTTGCGTCGGCGCCCGATTGTGCCGCCGACGCTTCGGCGGCCAGGTCGGAAAATTTTTCCGTAACGCCGCGGGTTGCGCCAATACGGTCGAGTTCGGCGATGGTTTCCTCGTTTTCACCGCGCCAAACGCCGAGTTTTTCGGCCACAGTCGTCGCGGTAAAGGCCGCATAACGGCGGGCCATCGTGTGCTCGCGGCGCGCAAGACGGAAGAGGGCCGCCGAATTGTCGGCGAGCGTGCGCTTACCCAGCGCAATGGCTCGCGCCGGTGCCGCGGCGGGCCCCGCTCGCGTCGCGGCGCGCCAAGCGAGCAATGCGGCTGCCATGAGGAGGCTCAAGGTTGCCGCAAGCAGCGGCGGTTCGAACGCTAGACGCAGTAGGCTGCGGGTACGCTCGAAGCCGTGCAGCGTCACGTCGAAGGCAATCGGATCGCTCGGCGCGCGAAGCGCATCCAAGATCGCCATGCCAGCGCGAGCGGTGTCGATCTCGGCGAGACCTTGCGTGTTGAGCAAGTCAGGTTCGGTCAGAACGTAGGTGTCCGGTTTGTCTTGAAATCTGATGACGCCGAGTACGATGCGGCCGTCGGCGGTCTTCAGCACCGGAATTAGGTCTTTCGCCGTTACCGTTTGAAGTTCGGTGATTGCGCCGGGGCGAAGAGCGGCGTCGGCGTTGATTTTTTCGGCTTCAACACCGTCGTATGTCAGGATCGGCGACGCAGTTCCCTTAGCGCGGGCCACCTTGGCGCCAGGCGCAATGTCGGCGAGGATTTCGGCGACGGCGTCTTCCGACATTGAAAACGTCGCGCCGACCCAGCCGGTGTGCGTGAAGTCCGGTATGGGGAGGTATTTGGGGAGGACGACCAGAGCGCGCCAATCGGCAAGTTTTTCGATGTCGGTGGCCATGAGTTTCGACGGCGGCGTCAAGACCACGAGCGGGCCTGTGGCAGCGGCAGATGACGTGCGGGTAACTGTGACGACAGCGCCGCGGGCGCGCGCGAGCTTGACCGCTGCCGCATAGCCGATCGCCGAGCGGGACAGGGCGTGGGCTCCGGCATCATCGCCATCGGCGAAATCAGGCGCGAAGGTGGACAGGGTGATGAAGGCGGCGAATGAAAAGACGCCAACCAAGAACAGCGCGATGGCGACCTTGGGCGAAAATGTTTCCGGTGTCCGCGTGCCGCGTGCGGCGTCAGGGGTTGTCATTTCGAGGGCGCCTCGAAGACAAAATTTGAGTAGGCGGCGCGGCAGTCGGCAAAGTGGGTGGCGTTCAAAGCGCGGCCGCCGAAAAGGCTTGCTTCTACGGCCTCTGCGATTTTTGTGAACGTTGCGCGGCCCCCGGCCGAGAGATACTGCAGCTTAGAAATTTCGCGGCTGGTCATGCTGGGGGCTATGGCTGCCGGAAAGGCTTGTTCCATGTCTTCGATGCTTCGATGCAGAAGAATGCGTACGGCTTCGGCGAAGCGTCCCTCGCGCGCCAAGCGGTCGGCCTCTTCCAATAGGGCATGGGCGCGCGCCGCCGCCGGACGAAACTGAGGCTCGGGTGCAACGAAGGGTTCAGACGATGCCGGCGCGTTGCGAGGCAGGCGGCGCAACACCTCGTTCAGAATCGCGTAGGCGATCATGCCGGCTATGACGATAACGCCCGCCCAGAAGACGTAGCCGAGGACAGGGGAGATAAACTTGATCAGGTCCGCGAGCGGTTCAAGCCAACTCAACCACTCAGGCGGTTTCGGCGGCGGGGTGTGCTCAATGCGGAACTGTAACGATGGGTCCGCCAACAACTGGCGATGCAGTTGTTCAAAATGTTCGCTGTTTGCCGTGTTGGCCGCTAGGCCGGACGTCGTTGCCATCGCAATGCTCGCCCGCTTCGCCGGGTGCGCCTTCTTGCCAGAGGGACGCGACGCGGCGCAACAGCAGGTTATGGCGGGCGGTACAATTAGGGCTGGTAGGGAACTTGTTTACAGCTGAACGCCCAATGATCGCCGTTTGAACGCGTTCTTTCGATTGCGCCGGTGCGCAGGTCGATCGTGAGCGTGTCAGGCGATTCGCCCGGGGTTTGAAAGACGACCGATTCGGGGTTTTGCGAGACAATCTGGCAGGGCTGGCCCGGGACGTCGCAGGCGGAGCCTTTCACGAAGCCATCTCTGAGATAGAAATAGTAGGTGCCATATTTTTCGCCTTCGGCGGAGCCTGCGGTGCGGACACATTTGACGACGAATGAGGGCGTGGCGGCAAAGGCGACAGAGGGCGAAAGGGCTACCGCGATAGCGAAAATTAGGCTCACTGCGAGCTTGGTGCTCATCTAGGTTTCTCCGGGGTCCCTGCCACGATCCGGTTGGGACCATATATCAGTTGTAGGCGCAGCTAAAGTGACGGGTAATGCAGTCACAATGTTTAAACCGGCGCCCTTTCCTACGCATCAACCGATAAGTGATTTGATTTCGGGCAGCATCTTTTCAGTCGCGGCGGCGCCAATCGCAATTGCTTCATCCGCCCTGTCGAATTCGAGCAGCGCAATTTTTCCGATATCCGAATTGATCGTGACATCCGGTGGGTCGCTGGCCAGGCGCACGCGCGTCATGCGATCGAGCAGGATGTTGAGCGCGGCGACCGAAACCGAAGCGGTAGTCAGAGCGCCGGGTTGATCGCCGAATAATTGACGCGCCATGAAGCGCTCGGGCTCGCGAAACGCCGCCATGGCCTTTTGCCAGGCCGTCGCGGCTTGTTCCGGCGTTTCGCGCGCGATGCGCTGAGCCGGGCTTTGGCTTGCCGGCAGAGGCACCGCGATGACGAGCTGCGCGCCCATTGCGCGGCAGGCAGAAACCGGCACGGGGTTCGTGATGCCGCCGTCGATCAAAGGGCGTCCCTCGATCGTTACGGGCACGAAAATGCCGGGAAGTGCGTAGGACGCGCGGATCGCGTCGATGAGGTTTCCCTGCTCCAGCCAAATTTCGTGGCCGGTGAAAAGTTCGGTTGCGACAGCAGCAAATTTTTTAGGGAGCGATTCGACGGCCATCGCGCCGATGATTTCCGTAAGCGATTGCACCACACGCTCACCCAGCACGAGACCGCCGCCAGTGCCGAGGTTCACATCTGCGAGGCGCCAGATGGCGCGCCGATCGAGCGCGCGTGCAAACGCCTCAAGTTCGTCGAGACGGCCGGCGGCGTAGGCGCCGCCGACGATGGCGCCTATCGAGGTGCCGGCAACGATCATCGGTTCGAAGCCCGCGGCCATCAGGGTACGAAGGACGCCGATATGCGCCCAACCTCGCGCTCCGCCGCCACCCAATGCAACCCCAATGCGCATGTCGCTTTGTACCCTCAAAAGTGGCGTTTAGAATGCGCCGCAGCGCTGCATCACGCAACGGTGTGGCGGCGGCTTGACCGGCGAGGTCTGCGGGGCTGATGCTGCGGCGTCGCGCCATTGTTTTTTGGGAGTTCGCCGCATGTTGACGCCGCTTGCCGATCAGATTCTCGAGACCTATGCGCCGGAGCCGAAATTCGGGCGGAAGTTCGCCTTCGATCCGCCCGTCGATTTGGCGCATTTTTCGGCGTTCACGAGCGGGCAGCCGTTCGCGGCCTTCAAGACCATGCGCGAGAACGCGCCGGTGTGTTGGTGCAAAGAACCGACCGAACTCGGCGGCGGGTTTTGGGCCTTGACGCGGCACGACGACGTGCGGGCGGTTTCGCTCGACCCGAAGACATTCTCGTCGCAGAAGGGCGGCATATTGATGGCGTACGGCAATCCGGCGCAGCGGCATCCGGTGCTGCATCGGGCTTCCCTCGACCAGATGATCAATATGGATCCGCCGATTCACTTCGAGCTCAGGCGCGAGCATTTACCGTTCTTCACGCAAAAATACGTCGCCGATCTCAAAGGGAAGGTCGAAGGCAAGGTGACGACTCTGCTCGATACGATCGCGCCAATGGGCGCATGCGATTTGGTGGAGCACGTGTCGGCGGAGCTGCCGCTGTTCACCTTGTCCGAAATCCTGGGTATTCCCGAGAGTGACCGGCCGAAGCTGGTGCGGTGGATGCATTTCTTGGAGATCGCCGGCTACATCGTGGCCGAGAAGAATTTCGGCTCCGTGGACCCCAAATTCTTCGCGGAGTTTCTGTCGAATGTGCAGGAGATGTTCGACTATGGCCGGTCGATGCTGCTGAAGCGGCGGGCGGAACCGCGTGAAGATTTGCTGACGGCGCTGGCGTTGGCCAAGGTCGACGGCGATTTGATGCCGGACGAGTTTCTGGATGGATCGTGGCTGTTGATCGCGTTCGCGGGCAACGATACGACGCGCAATTCGATCTCCGGCACCATGAAATTGCTGACGGAGTTCGCGGCCGAAAAGGCGCGGGTGCAGGCAAACCCGCCGCTGCTGCCGACGATGGTGGATGAGGCCATCCGGATGGTGTCGCCGGTGATGTATATGCGGCGCACGGCAACGAAGGATACCGAGATTCGGGGGCAGAAGATCGCCGAAGGCGAGAAGGTGATCATGTATTACGGCGCGGCCAATCGAGACCCGTCCGTGTTCATCGATCCAGATCGCTTCGATGCGGCACGCGCCAACGGCAAGGATCATGTGGCTTTTGGAATCGGCCCGCATGTCTGTTTGGGTCAGCGGGTGGCGAACATGCAGCTTGAAGCCGTCTATCGCCAAATTTTTTCACGTTTTCCGGACATGCACTGGACCGGCGAGATCGACATTGCGCCGAACAATTTCGTCCATGCCATCCGCAAACTTGGCGTTAAGTTCACTCCTGAAAAGCGGAAGGCGGCGTGATGTCTTGGGAAGCCGACGTCGAAGAGTTGCGCCGCCGCCAAGCACTGGCGCGCGAGATGGGTGGTGAAGAGCGGGTCGCAAAGCATCGCTCTCTCGGTAAGTTGACGGTGCGCGATCGCGTCGACCGGTTGCTCGATACAGGTTCGTTCCACGAAGTGGGCTCGATCACCGGTTCGGCAGAGTATGCGGCTGACGGCGCGATGGCGGGATTTACGCCGGTCCCCTTCATTTTCGGGCGCGGGTTGATCGAAGGTCGTCCGGTCGTTGTTGCCGGCGACGATTTCACAGTGCGCGGCGGCTCGGCCGACATGGCGGGCAAGCGCAAGCAGGAAGTGGCCGAGCAGATGGCGCGCGAATTGCGCCTGCCGATGATCCGCTTGATCGACGGCTCGGGCGGCGGTGGGTCGGTCAAGACCTATGAGCAGACTGGCTTTACTTATGTGCCTGCTAACCCGGCTTGGGACGATGTTGTCGCGAACTTGTCGGAAGTGCCGGTGGTGGCGCTGGCTCTGGGCAGCGTTGCGGGCTTAGGCGCGGCGCGCATGGTGACGAGCCATTATTCGATGATCGTCAAAGGCACGGCGCAGATGTTCACGGCGGGGCCGCCGGTCGTGAAGCAGATCGGCGAGAATTTGACGAAGGAAGAACTCGGCGGCAGTTCCATTCACGCAAAGAACGGTGCGGTCGACGACGAGGTCGAAAGCGAGGAAGAGGGTTTCGCGCGAACGCGGCAGTTTTTGTCTTACTTGCCGTCGTCGGTACACGAATTGCCGCCGCGCGCCGCGCGCAACGACGATCCGGCGCGCCGCGAAGAGATGTTGATCAAGGTGGTGCCGCGCTCGCGCCGTCAGGTCTACAAAATGCGTGCCATTGTCGAAGCCGTATTCGACAAGGGTTCCTTCTTCGAGATCGGCCGCCAGCACGGACGTTCCTCGATCTGCGGACTGGCGCGGCTGGATGGTTGGCCCGTCGCCGTGATGGCGAGCGATCCTTACGTCTATGGCGGAGCGTGGACGGCGGAATCGAGTTTGAAAGTCACGCGCTTCGTCGATTTTGCCGAGACGTTTCATCTGCCGGTCGTGCATCTGGTCGACGTTCCGGGCTTTCGCATCGGGCTTGAAGCCGAGCAGGCGGCAACCATCCGGCATGGCGCACGGGCGATGACGGCGATCTATCAGGCGCGAGGGCCGTGGTGCACGATCCTCATTCGCAAAGCGTTCGGGGTTGCGGGGGCTGCGATGCAGAACGCAAGCCGATTGCCGTTTCGGTATGCGTGGCCGTCGGGCGACTGGGGATCTTTGCCGCTTGAAGGCGGGATCGAGGCTGCCTATCGACGCGATCTGGAGGCGGCCGAAGATCCCGTCAAATTGCGGGCGGAGATCGACGAAAAGCTCAATCGTGTAAGGTCGCCGTTTCGGACTGCGGAAAAATTCGGCATCGAGGAGATCATCGATCCGCGCGATACGCGCAAAATTCTCTGCGAGTTCGCCAATCTGGCGGCGCCGTTGCGGGCGCCCGGACCGCGGGCAACCGGGTATCGTCCCTAAGGCGGTTTGGCGTCAGAAAGCGGGGTGCGCTAGTTTGGCACCCTCTCCATCTTCGGTCCCAGCCTGAATCGAGGAGCGGAAAGATGTTGAACATGGACAAGGACACTGTGAGTAACCGTCACGCCTATGCCAGCGCCGCCGCACGCTATCGTGCGTTTGCGGCGCGCGATGTGAAGGCGGAGGGGCATTTCATAATTGCGGTGAAGACCACCGGAATCTATTGCCGGCCAAATTGCCCGGCCCGGCCACCAAAGCGCGAGAACATCGAGTTCTTCGACGACATCGCTTCCGCGCGCAAGGCGGGATACCGCGCCTGTTTGCGCTGTAAGCCGGACGAGCCTGCGCAAGGTGCGCGTATCGCCGAGATGGTAACAAAGGCGTGCCGCCGGTTGGAGCGCGACGAAACAATTCCAAGCGTCAGCGAGTTGGCGCGCGGTGCCGGATTTAGCGCCGGGCGGTTTCATCGTTTGTTCAAGGAGGCGACCGGGTTGTCGCCGAAACAGTATGCGCTGGCCAAGCGGGTCGAGCTTTTTCGCAATCGGTTGAAGCGAGGCGAGCCCGTCACGGCGGCGCTGTACGATTCAGGATTCAATTCGTCGAGCCGCGCTTACGAAGCCAGCCGGCGCTTGGGTGCCAAACCGCGCGATGTGAAGAGCGGCGGCGCGACGCTTACGCTTCAAGCCGGTGTCGCGCGCTGCTCGCTCGGGCATGTCGGCATTGCGATGAGCGAGCGCGGTCTTTGCGCGCTGGCGTTTGGCGATAGTGCGAAGGCAGCGCAGGAGGCGGTGCAATCTCGCTTTCCCAAGGCCAAACTGCTCGATGCGTCGGTGCAGTTGCAAGGTGCGCTTGAGCATGTCGTTGCGTTGGTGGAGGAGCCGGCGGGGGCGTTCGATTTGCCGCTCGACATTCGCGGCACAGCGTTTCAGGAACGGGTGTGGCAGGCGTTGCGCAAGATTCCCGCGGGCGAGACGCGCAGTTATGGCGCCATCGCGCGTGCGATCGGCGAGCCCAGCGCTAGCCGCGCGGTCGCACAGGCGTGCGGCGCGAACAAGATCGCGGTCGCCATTCCGTGTCATCGCGTGGTGGCGAGCGACGGTGGCGTCGGCGGTTATGCGTTCGGTGTGAAGCGCAAGAAGGTGCTGCTCGCCAAGGAAGCCGCCGAGTGACAGCGGCTCGCAAGATCGTGGAATGCAGGCAAGGTGCGGCGGAGCGGCTCGACGCGTTGGACTGGACGGCGATTGTCGAGGCGCTTCACGCGCGTGGCTTTGCTGTCGCGAGCGGGGCGCTGACGCCTGTGGAGTGCGCCGATGATCGCGCGCTCTATGCGCAGGAGCGATTGTTTCGCAGCCGCATCGTGATGGCGCGGCATGGATTCGGGCAGGGGGAGTATCAATACTTCGCCTATCCGCTGCCCGAGCCGATTGCGGCGCTGCGGCAAACGCTCTATTCGCGTCTTGCGCCGATTGCGAATGTCTGGAGCGATGCGCTCGGTCTCGCGGCGCGTTATCCAGTGACGCTGGATCAGTTTCTCGCGACCTGTCATGCGCAGGGTCAGATGCGGCCAACGCCGTTGCTGCTGAAGTATGGCGCCGGGGACTATAATCGGCTGCATCAGGATCTCTATGGCGGCGTGCAATTTCCGTTGCAGGCGGCGGTGTTGTTGAGCGCGCCCGGCGATGAGTTCGAGGGTGGCGAGTTCGTGCTGACAGAGGCTGCGCCGCGCAAGCAAACGCGTGCCGAGATGGTGCCGCTTAGCCAAGGCGACATGGTCATCTTTGCGGTCAATAACCGGCCGCAGAAATCGGCCAAAGGCTATTCGCGGGTCGCCATGCGCCATGGCGTAAGCACAATTCGGCGCGGCGAACGGACGACGCTCGGCGTCATCCTTCACGACGCGACCTAGTGGCGGCGGCCAGTAACGAAGCGGAGAGACGATGAGCACGATCGACATGGCGAGCCTGCAACGCGATTTGGCGGCGCTGGGTGTTCGCGGCGGCGATGTTGCGATGGTTCACGTTTCTCTACGCAAGATGGGGCTCGCGCGCGGCGAGTTCGGCACGGGCGGGGCGGAACTGTTGCTTAAGGCGCTGGAGGCGGCTGTCGGCCCGGATGGCACGCTATTGATGATTCTTGGCAGCGACTACGCCTACGACTGGGTCAATGCGAAGCCCGTCGCAGACCGCGCGCGGTTGCTTGCCGGAACGCCGCCTTATGATGCGCGCACCGCGGCGGTATTGCCGGAGGTCGGCTGGTTTGCCGAGGTGTTTCGTCGGGCGTCCGGTACGCTGTTGAGCGACAATCCGAGCGGTCGCTTTGCAGCGCGTGGCCGGCGCGCGGAGGAGCTGCTGCGCGATCAGCCGTGGAACGACTATTATGGCCCAGGTTCGCCGCTGCAGAAATTGTGCGATGCCAGCGGCAAGGTGTTGAGGCTTGGCGCCGATCCGGAAACCGTAACGGTGCTTCACTATGCCGAGTATCTCGCGCGGGTCCCTGGCAAGCGGCGGACACGTTGGGATTACGTCGTCGGGGGCGAGGGCGGGCCGCGTCACACCTTCATCGAGTGCTTGGACGATGCGCACGGGATCGTGGATTGGCCGGGGGAAGACTATTTCGCGCTGGTCACGAAGGCCTATTTGGCGACGGGCGCTGCGCGACAAGGCGTCGTCGGTCGCGCAGCAAGCGAGTTGATCAATGCGGCCGCGTTCGCCGCGTTTGGCGCCGCATGGATGGAGAAGAATTTCGGATAGCGTTTACGCGCGCTTGATCAGCGCGGCAAAGCAGCCGCGGCGCGCGAAGTGGGCGTGCAAATAACTCACCTCGTCGTTGCCGAGAAAGCGTTCGATAAGCGGCTTTAGCTCTTTGCCGTCAACGACGTCCGCATCCACCATCATGCCGGCGGCATCATACGCCCGCAACGAGATCATGCGCACTCGGAGCTGATCCGGGATTTCGTCTATCAGTTCGCCGCTTTGCGCCATGCGTTCGCGAACAAAGATCGGACCTTCGGCGGCGTAGGCCGTGTTTGACGTGTGATGGCGGTAAGGCACCAGGAGCAAACTCTCGCCGGGCTCGGCATCTTCCAGAGTTACGCGGCAGGGAAAGCCCGGCTTGTCGTCGGCGATATAGCGTTTTGCCTTGTGATTCTTAAGTTCGTCGTCGTTGAGGGCGAACAGGTGTTTGAATTGCGCGCCGTCCAAACCGGTGATGCGGAAACTCATTGAGTGGAGCCTTTGTTGTTCGGGCACCACTCTGCTGTGCGAACGGAGGGTCCGCACCCCGCATTCTGACTTCAAACTTTTGCGTTATTGCAGGCTTGCGCCTTTCACGATGCGATCGAGCGCGCTGCAATAGGCGGTCAGGTCTTGACGTTCGCTCCAGGCCTGGAGCCCTTGGCCCATAGTGACGTTGAAGGCGTCGTATTCGTCCTGCGTGATTTTGCCGGCCTTTTTTGCTTCCACGAGTTTGCGCGTGATGTCGCCGGCCTTCGCCCCCGCCTGTTCGGGTGTGGTGCAGGCGATGCGGACAGGCGGGCTCGTGCCTGCAGCCTTTTGTTGATTCGACGGCGTGCTTTCGCCGCAGGCTGTCAGAACGAGAAGAGCGAAAAGCGGCAAAGCCTTGACGCGGCTCATGGTAGCATCCGGTATGGTGGAAAGCGGCAGGGTGTCGAGGTTTCAGCGGTACGTCAATGGCGCTGAGATCACTCGAGGCGAGCAAGGCTCGAAAGGTCGACTTTGAAGTAGAAAAGCGCACCTTGTTTTTCAACGATTCCGGATAGGCGGACGGGATCGGC
>JAIOQG010000163.1 GCA_021413465.1 Alphaproteobacteria bacterium
CTTCTCTGGCGTTTCGTTGGATATGTGCGGCGCCGACGCAACGCCTGAACCAAGGAACGCACCATGCTGCTCAAGGACAAGATCGTCGTCATCACCGGCGCCGCCAGCGGCATCGGCCGCGCCATGGCGCTGCGCTTTGCCAAGGAAGGCGCAAAACGCGTCGTCTGTTCAGACCTCAATGGCGCAGGTGCGAAGTCCGTCGCGGCCAAGGTCGGCGGCGTTGCCTTCGAGACCAACGTCGCCGAGGAAGACGACATCCGCCATCTCATCGAATCCGTCGAGACCGATATCGGACCGATCGACCTCTTCTGCTCCAATGCCGGCATCGGCATCGGCGGCGGCGCGGAGGCGCCGAACGACGCCTGGGACCGCATCTGGGACATCAACGTCATGGCCCACGTCTGGGCCGCGCGCCACCTCGTACCGCGCATGATCGCGCGCGGCGGCGGTTACCTGCTCAACACCTCGTCGGCGGCGGGCCTGCTGTCGCAGATCGGCTCGGCGCCCTATGCGGTCACGAAGCACGCCGCCGTAGGTCTTGCCGAATGGCTCGCCATCACGCACGGCGAACAGGGCATCAAGGTCTCGGTATTATGTCCCCAAGCCGTGCGCACCGCGATGACGGCAGGCAACCCCGACGGCGTCGCCTCGATCGACGGCATGATGGAACCCGAAACCGTGGCTGAGGCCTGCGTCCGCGCCATCGACAAGGAAGACTTCCTCATCCTCCCCCACCCCGAAGTGCTCGAATACATGCGCCGCAAAACCGGCGACTATAATCGCTGGATCTCTGGGATGCAGAAACTGAACCGCAAATATCGCGGTTAAGACGCGGCGACCCGACGGCCTGCGCTAAGATGTATGGTCGTCGATCCGCACGCGCAACGGAATGGCAAGTTCCGCTTTCCGCCGCGCCTGCTGCCGCGCAACCGCGCGGATGGCATAGGCGATGCACAACGCCAGCACGCCGGTCGCCGGGTAAAACAACGCCGTAATCTCGCCCGGCGCCGTGTCGCCTGAAATCAAGTACCCGGCACCGATCACGACGACGAACCCGGCAGCCACACCTGCAATGGCAACCAATACGCCGACCTCCGGCTCAACGCGCGCAGGCGGCGGCGCAGTGTCGAGCGCCCGCCGCGCCGGCATCGCCTCGTCGAAGCTGCGCCCCAACAAGATCCAAAGCCCGAGCGCGCCGATCACCGTCCCGACCGGCACAAACACCAATTCGAGCACGGACAACAAAATCAAAAGCACACGCGCCCATTGTTGCCCCAGCAGCAGACCGATACCGCCGACCAACCCCGGCACGAACACCCAAACCCAGAGCATCAGCACGATGGGAATAAGCGTGGCACCGGCGCGGCTCTCTCTATCGGCCGAAAAGGCAAGCATCAGCAGAATGATGCAGCCTGCGATCAGGCCGACAATTCCCACAACGATATGCAGCCAACCCAGCAGTCTAATCTTCGTATCGGCGCTCATCGCGTGCATCCCGGCATAGAGTCCATCGACAAACTCTCGCCCGGATCGCAGGGCCGATCAAGGGCCGCAACCTCGGTCTTTGCCAGGCTCCGCCATTGCGCCTAGGATAAGGCGACGAAGCCGGCGGAAACGGGATGTTATATGTCCCCGTTATACCCATTCAGTTCGATCTCAGGCTCAAGGGGCACGGAAAATGACGCAACAACTCGGCCCCCAAGACGCACAATTCCTGTATCTCCAAACCGGCGAAAACCTGACCCACGTCATGGGCGTCTATGTCTACGATCCGGCGACCGCGCCGGGCGGCAAGGTGCGCTTCAAAGACATCGTGCGGCACATCGACAGCCGCTCGCACACCTCGCCCGTCTTCCGCCGCCGCCTTTATCGCCTGCCCTTCGACATCGACCATCCCTATTGGGTCGAGGATCCGCATTTCGATCTCGAAGCGCACATCACCCACGTTGCGCTGCCCGAGCCCGGCGACTGGCGCCAGTTCTGCATCCAAGTCGCGCGCCATTTCAGCCGCCCGATGGATATGAACCGCCCGCTTTGGGACATTTATGTCGTCGAAGGCCTCGACCGCATCGAAGGCATGGCGCCGGGAAGCTACGCCCTTCTCCATCGCATCCATCACGCCGCGATCGACGGCGTCTCGGGCGCCCACGCCTTCGTCGCGCTGAACGATAGCGACGCCCACGGCACGCCGGCGGTGGAGCCGAAAGAATACGGCGCCGAAATCGGCAACACACCCAGCGCGCTCGAAATCGCCGCCCGCGCCGCCTTCGCCAATGCCACCTCGCCCGCACGCCTTTTGAACGCGGCGATCCGCTTGTCCCCGGCCCTGCTCACCGCCGCCGGCAAAAGCTTTGCTGAGCGCAATCGCGCACCCTCAGGCATTCCCGAGACGCGCTTTAACGCGCCGGTCTCGCCGCACAAAATGTTCGACGCCGTCACCCTTGCATTGAAAGACCTCAGCGCCATCCGCCAACTCGTCGAAGGCTCAACCATCAACGACGTCGTCATTGCGATCTGCAGCGGTGCACTGCGCCGCTATCTCACGAAACACAAGGAACTGCCGAAGGACACGCTCGTCGCGGTGGCACCCATCAACGCCCGCAAACGCGCGGGCCAGGCCGACATCCCCGGCAACAATATTTCAGCGATGAGCGTACGGCTCGCAACCGACATTGCCGATCCTGTTGCGCGCCTGCAGGCGATCCGAAATTTCACCGCCGAAGCGAAGGAAGCAAAGGCCGGCCTCAGCGCCCGTGTCATGACCGACCTCTCGAAACACATTCCAGGCGCCACCATGGCCGGCGTCGCGCGCCTCCTAACCAGCGAGCGCTTCGCCCCACGCCAGGCGAACCTGTTCATTTCGAACGTGCCCGGACCGCAAGTGCCGCTCTACATGAATGGCGCCCGCCTGACCCACCAGTTCGGCATGGCACCGCTCGCCAACAATATGGGCCTCTTCATCGCCGCCCTCAGCTATAACGGCACGATCAGCTTCTCGATCACCTCCGACCGCCACATCCTGCCCGACATCGGCTACTTCCGCGAATGCATCGCCGCCGCGTTCAAGGAGCTGCGCCACCTGAAACCCGCCACGGCGAAAACCAAAAAAGCGGCGGCTAGAGCGTCTTGACACTTTGTCGAGCCGCAAACGCTCCAAGATCCAACGCACGCGGAGGCGCGGAGGTCGCGGAGAAGAAAGAGGGTTCACACAAAGAAACAAAGCAACAAAGAACAAGATCGGGCGCGAAGCGCCCATTCGGATCGCAAGCGCAAACGCGGCAGCAACTTGCACCCATTTTTCCCTCTTTGTTGCTTTGTTTCCTTGTGTGAGTCCTCTTTTTCTCTGCGGCCCCGCGTGCGCTGAATCCTGAATCGCTTGCGCATCGACAAAATGTCAAGACGCTCCAAGCGCATGTCGAATTCCGGCGGAAAGGGGCCTCCCTCTTTCCGAAACGTCAAATCTCCGGATGACGATCAGAAAAGCGGGTGGCTGCCTCGTACGCAGCCCCCGCCGACAGCAGCTTGGCCTCACCCAGCTCCGGCCCGATCAGCTGGAACCCGAGCGGCGCGCCTTCCGCCGTGCGTCCCATCGGCAGCGTCAACGTCGGCACACCAGCCAGGTTGAACGGCAACGTGAAACGCATCACGGGCGCAGCGGCCAGCGGCGGCCCGCCCGCGACGGCGTTCATATCGGCAACCGTCACCGGTGCAAGCGGCGCCACCGGCGCGATCAGCATATCCACGCTGCGGAACAGCCGCATCAACTGTCCCCGAAACTCGCGCCGCCAGATCGCCACCGCGGCGTAATCTGTCGACGTCGTCGCGCGCCCCACATCGAGCAACATGCAGAAGTGGTCGCTGTAAGTCGACCGCTGCATCGGATAGGTCTTGGCGTGCGACACCGCCGCCTCGACCAGCGCCGACGCCGTCGCCCGCTCCAAGATCGCATCGATACCGCTGAGACGCACATCGACAAGCACGGCGCCTGCGACTTTCAACGCCGCGATCGCAACGTTCATCGCCTTCGCCGTCGGCGGATCGTTGGCGCCGAGCGCATAGTCCGGATCGATGCCGATGCGAACGCCCTTCAGCGTGCCGCCGCGCGCCGCACCCGCGTAATCGTCGAGCGCTTCCTCGCGCGTCGTGACGTCGAATGCGTCGGCGCCCGCGATCGCCTGCAACATCAACGCCACATCCAGCACCGAACGCGCCATCGGTCCCACGTGATCGAACGTATCGGCGAGCGGAAACACGCCGTGCCGGCTGACGCGCCCCCAGGTCGGCTTCAACCCCACCAGATGATTGCACGACGAGGGAAAGCGGATCGACCCTGCCGTGTCGGTGCCAATCGCACCGTAAGCCAGCCCCGCTGCCACCGAAACGCCCGACCCGCTCGACGAAGCGCCGGACCAGCGCTCCTCCGCCCACGGATTAACCGGCGCAGGAATATCGGGATGATGCGTCCCCCAGGCGCCCTCGGTCAGCTGTGCCTTGCCGACGATGATAGCACCCGCCGCTTGCAGACGCGTCACCACAGTCGCGGTATCGGCGGGCTTGAACCCCGTCGCAAAGAACCCACCCGCCCGCGTGGCCGTCCCCGCCATCGCGCACAAATCCTTCACCGCAATCGGCACACCGTGCAAAGGCCCAAGCGCCTCACCCCGCGCCCGCCGCGCATCCGCCGCCCGGGCCTCGTTCAGCGCCTCATCCGAACGCACCAAGGCAAACGCATGCAACCGCGGCTCCAACCGATCTATCCGCTCGATCGTGTGCCGCGTCACCTCCTCCGCCGACAGCGCGCCGGAGCGAATGTCGCCGGCGATATCGGCAAGATGGCGATAGTGCAATGCCACACTCATTATCGATCTCCCCTATGGCGCAGGTTGAGTCGGTGGTGTCGGGCTCTCTTCATCCAGCCTGCGCCAAGGAACCCACCTGTCGCGATGCATCTGGTAGTTCACGCGCAGGAACACGCCAAGCATCAGCGAGCTCACGACATAGCTAAACGCCACAAACGGGAGAAGAAAATGCAAAGGCAGTGTCGAGATTTCCACTCCGAGAAGGGCAAAAATTCCGACAACCGAGAAAAGCAATACCATGACGACGAACGCAACACGGACGAAGGAACCACGGAACGGCGCGCGAAAGAGAACTGGATAAAGCATGAACACCATTATCGCCTTGTAGGCAACCAATCCCAGGAGCCAGGCCAAGCCGGCCAAAAGCATACCAAATCCGCAAGGCGCATAGTCTTCATGAGCGTCGATGGCTCCGATCACGCACAGAATCCCGAACGCAACGCCGGTCGAACGTGGCCAAAGCACCACAGCATCACGCACGAGTCCGACGCTAGACGTGACGCGCGCCCCGTCAGACTTAGTCAACGTTTCTTCCCTTCAAAGTCACGTTCTCGCGCGGCGTCAGCCTTTGACTTGATCTCCGTGCGCTCGAACACATGCCCGTCCGGCCAAGTGAGACCCACAGCCACCGCGAAGTTCTTGAGTTTTTGAATGTCAGCGACGCGCTCGTAGGCCCACAAGCGCCACTTCGATACATTGACCGACCACCAAAACCAGGCAAGAACAAACCCAAGCGCGAACAAAACAGACATTGCCAGTCCGGCAAAAC
Organism: Alphaproteobacteria bacterium; assembly: GCA_021413465.1. Classification (GTDB taxonomy): domain Bacteria; phylum Pseudomonadota; class Alphaproteobacteria; order Micropepsales; family Micropepsaceae; genus SZUA-430. The sequence continues at coordinate 5,629 of JAIOQG010000163.1, forward strand.
CGTCGCTGATCAGAGGAGACAACAACACTAGCGCGACAGCCGGCATGCCCAACATATGTGGCAAGATTGGACCGTTGACCCAAATCAACCCTATGGTGATGGCCCACCCCACCGACACTTGCCGCTTCGCAGTCTGAGCAGACATTCGACTCTCACACTCTCACTAACCAAAACGCGCCAACCGCCCGCGAATAATCTCATCGGCCTGCGCCATGATCCGGTCGATCAATTCCTTGCATGTCGGGATGTCGTTGATCAGACCCACCACCATGCCGCACGACCAGGCGCCGGCTTCCATGTGGCCTTCCGTCATGACCTTCGGATAAACGCCCGCGACCTCGCCGAAAATATCTTCGAACTTGATGTTCGCGCCCAGCGCCTTTTCCTTCTCGAGCAAACGGTCGACCGCGACGTTCTTCAGCACCCGCTCCGTATTGCGCAACGGTCGCATGATGAGGCGCGTGTCGAGTTCGCTCGCCGCGACGATCGCGTCCTTCACGTTCTGATGCACGGGCGCTTCTTTTGTGGCGATGAACCGTGTCCCCATGTTCATGCCCTCCGCCCCCATCGCCAGCGCCGCCACCAGCGAGCGCCCGTCCGCCATGCCGCCCGATGCCACGAACGGAATCTTCAACTCGTCCGCCGCGCGCGGCAGCAAGATCATGTTCGGAATGTCGTCCTCGCCCGGATGCCCGCCGCATTCGAAGCCGTCGACCGACACCGCGTCGCACCCCACCGCCTCCGCTTTCAGCGAATGGCGCACCGAGGTGCATTTGTGGATCACCTTGATGCCGGCCTCCTTCAACGCCGGCAGATATTTCTGCGGGTTGTTGCCCGCCGTCTCGACGATTTTCACCCCGCCCTCGATGATGGCGCGGATGTACCCGGGATAATCCGGCGGCGTCACCGAAGGCAGGAACGTCAGGTTCACCCCGAACGGCTTCGACGTCATCGTCCGGCAACGCGCGATTTCCTTCGCCAACAACTCCGGCGTCCGCTGCGTCAGACCCGTAATAATCCCAAGCCCACCCGCATTCGAAACCGCCGCCGCCATCTCGGCGAACCCAACGTAGTGCATGCCCCCTTGAATGATGGGATGCTGAATGCCGAACATTTCGGTGATGCGGGTTTTCATGGGAACTGCGCTCCGTGTGGTGAATAACTGAATATCAGATTCAATGGCATGGGGCGGGGCATTGGTCTAGCCTTAGGACCCAAAGTTTAGAGCGCCCCATGGAGACACCGGACCGAAGCAAGAAGGTCAAACTGACCGTCCTATTGGTCTGCGGCTGGTTCGTGGGCACGATCGCGGTCGGCCTGCTCCGCTTAAGATTCACAAACGCATTCATGCTGGAACCAACCTTCATGAGCGTCAGTGCAGCCGTTATTGGCTGGTTCGTCCTCAAAATTTGGTCGCAAGGCGCAACCGACACTTTGCGGCAGAAATTCGCAAACACCTACTTGGCCATACTGGGTTGGGGAGCCTTTTGCCTCGTATGGTTCTATGTGAGCGTAATGGAGTTTCTTCCGCTTTGGGCCACGGCCGTATCGCTGCCAGTGGCATTTCTCTACCTGCTCGCAAGGCTCTCAAGCATTTGGCGTCGCGTCACGTAGCCGCCGCGAGTCAGTTGCCTCCCGAGGCCGATCAACGTCGCCTCCCCGCTACTTCTTCCACTTCGGCTTAGGCGGCTTGCGCCCACCCAAGTCGGGGTCGCGCGACACGCGCTTCATCGCCGCCGCATAGGCCGCAAGCGCCGCGTCGGGCCCTTCGCCGTCGACAAGCGCCCGGTCCATCTGCTTGTCGAACACGGCATAGCCCGCAACGCCGCAAACGATGCGCATGAAATCCCACACTTGCACGAAGCACGCCGAAGCCTTTTCGCCTGCATGCCAGAACGGGACGCTGACCATCGCCTCGTCGTCGAACAATTGGATCTGCACGCCGAAACTGCCGTCGCTCAGATCGTTGATCTCAAAACAGCGCAACCGCGACGGCTCATCCCGCCCATAGCCTTCGCGCGAAACTTCCAAGTCCGGATAGCGCGCCACCAACGCCTCGGCGATGCGCATCTTCATCGCCTCCTTCGCCTTGTCGACCGGCACGAACGCGCCATCGTCCATCTCAAGCCGGGCATACTCGCGCAAATCGCCGTCCGCGCGCGGGGGGAGAAGGTGGAACGCATAGCTCATAACGTGCAAACTACCCCATCGCCCCAAGAATTGCGAAATGCGAAATGACGGACGCCACCCCTTCCAAGCTGCCAAAAGCGCCATTGCTCTTCGTGGCGCTCGTGTTCGCTTTTTCCGCGCCGGTGTGGCTGCTCGGGGAAGCGGTCGAGCACTTTCTGCCGCAAGAGCGCCTGATCAACCTGCCCTTCAGCGCGCTGATGATGGTCAACCCGCTGATCGTTGCGTTGATCCTAACCTACCGCGAAACCGGCGCGGCGGGCGCAACAGCGCTGTTGGCGCGCACGTTCGATGCCGCGCGCATCGCACAAAAGCTCTGGCTGGTGCCGGCGTTCCTCGTGATGCCCGCCGTCATTGTTGCAGCCTATGTCTGGATGCGCCTGGCTGGCGTCGCCTTGCCCGATCCGCAACTGCCGCTGCTCATCGTGCCCGTCTTCTTCGTCATGTTCTTTTTCGCCGGCGCGCTCGAGGAACTCGGCTGGCAAGGCTACGCCTTCGATCCGCTACAGGAGCGCTGGGGCGCTCTGCCCGCCGCCTTGTTTATAGGAACCGTATGGGCGGCTTGGCACATCGTCCCCTTCGCGCAAGCCCATCGCGGCGAAACATGGATATTCTGGCAATGCGCGGGAACAGTCGCCGCGCGCATTCTCATCGTGTGGATCTACGTCAACGCCGGCCGCAGCGTCTTCGCGGCCATCGTCTTCCACGCCATGAGCAACGTCAGCGAATTCCTCTTCCCGAACTACGGCTCCCACTACGATCCGTTCTACGCCGCCATCGTGCTCGGC
>JAIOQG010000173.1 GCA_021413465.1 Alphaproteobacteria bacterium
TTCTCGGGCTCGCCGTGACGCTCCTTGCGGATCGCCCACGCATACATCTTGGGCGGCACATAGCCGAGCGGCGGAATCTCACCGATCTCGTACAAATCTTTGTACGCTGGCTTGATCTCTTTGACTGCCGTTGCTGCTGACATGGGTAGAGCCCTTTTGGCCGCAATGATCGGCCAGCCGCATAACACGCGATATGCTGCAGCGCAATATCGCGAAATCGCAACCTATGCAACGAGCACGGCAGCAAACATTGGTGAAAATTACCGAACAGGCGGCAAAAACGACTTTTCACTACGATTTATGCTGCGGCGCAAAGGCCGCGCGTCGCGAAATTCTCGCAGCGCCAGTGATTTTAACCAGATTCCGAGCCCACGCCGCCGCGATCCACACAATTGTTGCAGCGCACTTCAAGGCTCCTTAATCGCCGGCTTGTATCCCTCGCTGCCCGCCAAGGAGAACCCGTATGCGCCGCCTGGTCTGCTCGCTTGCTTGCGCATCAATGCTCGTCATGTCGGCGTCGTACGCCCCCGCATTCGCAAATTCCGTCGGGCCAACTCTCTTGGCGTCCTACAAGCAGGATGCGGTTCGCTTTTCGGCGGCCGACAACACACTCGTGCGGGTGTACTTCGCGCACAACCCGGTCGTGTGGACCGGGCTTCCGCCGGAAATGGCTAGGAACTTCGCGCGCGGCAAAGTTCTGCCTCGCGGCATCACTATCGAAGCTTTGCCTCACGGACTGCTATCGAGATTGCCCGCAAGACCAGGCTTTGGCTATGCGCGTCTCGGCCAGGACGTCGCCTTGATCAACCAAACGACGAACGTGGTGGCCGATCTGATCGAAAACGTATTCGATTGAAGCGCCGACCCAATCAATGCTTGGGCGGCTTCTTCTCGCCCGCCCGCAACGCCACAGGAATCTTGTCCGTCGCCACCGGGCAATTGTAGTGCGGGGATCGCGCGCAATTGGGATTGTAAGCCCGGTTGAAATCGATCGTGAGCCGCTGCGGCAACCCTTTGACGTCGATATCGATGTACCGCCCGACGCCGTAGGTTTCCTTACCCGTCAAGTCGTCGAGGAAGAACGCCGACAGCGACGTCACCTTGGCAGGCTCGGCAGTGTCCGCATACATCGGTAAGCGAACAGGCTTACCCTCTAGCGTGAACACGGCTTCTCCCATTCGGTAAAAGCGCTTGTACCAACCGCGCGAAGTTTGAAAATCGACGCCTTCGGGCTTGGCCGCCCGTTCGAACGTCGCCGCTGCGACGGCGTTCGGATTGTAGGCGAAGTGATCGAGACCCTTGAAATTGCGCGCCACCGGATTTGCCTGATTGTAAACCATCACCCGCAAACCGTTCACGCCCGGCGTCACCTGCGCCAGTTGAAAGCGCACATCAATTCCCGACGAAACAGAGACGGCCCGCGTCTCCTCCATCGAGAAGCTCTCAGTCTTGCCGTTATACAGCACCTCGGCCTTGGGCGCGTGGTACGTCACACGCAATCCCGAGGGCGCCGACAGCGCGTCAAGCGTCCAAGCGTACTGCAGCGCCTTTTGTTTCTTAGTCGTCAGCCACGCACTCTGCCCGTCGCTGAGATAAACCGCATCGTCGATCTTCAAGATCGCAAACTCCTTCGTCGACCACGCGGCATTCTCCTCGGCCCGCCAGGTCTCCCATTCTGCAACCGGTGATGTTGAAGGCGCCACGCTCGGCGGCTCTGCCACCGCAACGGTCTCTTCCATCGGCGCGCAGCCTGTAATCCACAGCGCCACGGTCAGCAGAATTCCTTGAATGGGTTTCATCGTCGTCTCTCAGGTGTTGGACGGGCGGATCAAGCGGCAACGCCGGGCAGACGTCAACTCGCGGCATGCGCCCCCATGGGGATCGACCGATGCTTGGCACGAAACGTCGCCATTTCCTTTACGATCCACTCAACGAAGACCTTGACCTCCGCGCGCTCGCGGTCGGCCTTGCGATGTACGACATAATAAGAAGAATCGCCCGCAACGGCCGGTGCGAACGGCACGACCAGCGACGCCGCCACGGGGGATTCCCAAATGAGTGGATGCATCCCCAACGCCACCCCGTGCCCGCGCGCCGCCGCGTCGAGTGCGGCCGGAATCGTATCGAACGACAAATCGCGTTTCGCCTTCAACCCTTCAAGCCCCACCCCCTTGAGCCACACCGCCCAGGCCTCCGGCCGCGCGGTGACGTGAATGAGCGTGTGCCGCGCCAGATCCGCTGGCGCCGACAAGGGGCTCGCACCCTTCAATAACTTTGGCGCGCACACGGGCACGCCGCGCACATCGAGAAGCTTGCGCGCGATCAGACCCGGCGTCGGTGCGCGCAAATTCCGGATCGCCACGTCGATATGGTCGCGCTCGAGATCGCTCACCCGGTTTGTCGTTTCGATATCGAGCACGATGTCGGGATGGCGCCCTTGAAAGCGTTCCAATCGTGGGATCAGCCAAGCGCTGGTGAACAAGGGTAAGGCGCTCACCCGCAAGCTCTTCGCGCCATTGCGCGTGCGCAGCCGTTCGGCGGCAACCGCAATCCGACCGAACGCCCGGTCGGTCTCTCGCAACAATGTCTTGCCCGCTTTCGTCAATTCGACCCGCCGCACCCCGCGCGCAAACAAGTCGACTCCCAGCCATTCCTCAAGCCCGCGAATCTGATGACTGACGGCCGACGGCGTGACCCCAAGTTCGCGCGCTGCCTCCTGAAAACTGCCAAGCCGCCCCGCCGCCAGAAAGGCGCGCAGCGCGGTCAGTGGTGGCAAGTCGGTCCGGTTCGTCATCGCGCTCAGATGAAATCATTTCATCCATCAAAAGAAAAGCGCGTTTGAATCCCACCCCGCGCGCGCTCACGATAATCTGCGAAACATAGCGAGGCATCCGATGGCAGCCGCCACGTCGACATCCGGTTATTGGTTAAAGGTCAGCTCCCTGCTCGTGGCGCTTATGGGCGTCTACATGCTCGTCAACACCATCCGCGCCTTCGCCGATCCGGCGGGCTTCGCGGCCTACATGGGTCTGCCGCTCAGCGATCCGGCGAACCACGCCTTCGTTCAGGTCTATGCCTTGCGCGCGCTCTTCCTCGGTATTTGCGCTCTCGCGCTGCTGTTCCGCCGCGACACGCGCGCCCTCGCGGTGTTTGCGTTGGTCGCGATTGTCATGCCGGTCGGCGACGCCATCCTCACAGCGGCAAACGGCGCTCCCATTGCAACCGTCGCGCGCCACGGCGCCACCGCGATCGTGCTGGCCGTTACCGCCTCGCTTCTCTTCAGCCGCGCCGCGAAGGAAAACTAGAATGCGCCAACTCACCTTCATCAAGCCCGGCAAGTTCGAATGGCACGACGTCGCGGCGCCGAAACTAAAAGCCGACACAGACGCGATCGTGCGCCCGGTCGCCGTCGCGCGTTGCGATCTCGATCTCTACATCGCGAGCGGTTTCGTGCCTTATCCCGGACCGTTTGCCTTCGGCCATGAAGCCGTTGCCGACGTCGTCGACGCCGGACCCAAGGCAAACGTCCAAAAGGGCGATCGCGTTGTCGTTCCCTTCCAACTGTCCTGCGGCCGTTGCGATACCTGCAAGCGCGGCTTCACGAACACCTGCGAATCTTTCGCACCGCGCGCAGCCTATGGCCTAAAGCCGACCAGCGGCACCGAATACGGCGGCGCGCTGTCCGACTTAATGTATGTTCCCTTCGCCGATCACATGCTGGTGCGCTTGCCGAAAGGGCTCGACCCCGTCGCGGTCGCAAGTGCCGCCGACAACGTCCCCGACGGCTGGCGCGCCGTCGCCGCCCACCTGAAAGCGCGCCCCGGCGCCAACGTGCTTGTCGTCGGCGGCCTTGCGCAAAGCGTCGGCCTTTACGCGGCGGGCGCCGCCGTGAGTCTGGGCGCGGGTCGTGTGCTCTATCTCGACGACGATCCCGTCCGCCGCGCTGCCGCGACAAAGCTCGGTGCGACCGCCGAGCCGCTGAACCTCGGCGAGCGTCGTGGCAAGACGAGCGTGGCGGCCGGCGGCTCGCCCCTGGCATTGAGCGGCGGCACCGAACAATTCGAGATCACGGTCGAAGCCTGCGGTAACGTCGATGCGCTCGACTTCACGATCTCCTCGACCGCCCCGAACGGCGTCTGCACCGGCGTCGCCATCCACTTCGGCCCGACGCCTATGCCGCTGACGAAGATGTACGGCAAAGGAATCACCTTCCTCACCGGCCGCGTCCACGCTCGCGCCGACCTCCCCGCCGTGCTGGAACGCTGCGAGAGCGGCCACTTTCACCCCGAATGTGTGACCTCGCGCGTCGTGCCCTTCTCGCAAAGCGTCGACGCCATGACGGACTCAGGCCCCAAGATCGTCTTCACCAACGATATCTAAGCCGAATTGCGGCCCAGCGCCGATTGCTGTTACATCGCTCGTGCTGCACTGCAGCGCGGACGACTTTCGGCGGGACGATGCGCGACAAACCTTGGATTTTCCGTACCTATGCGGGCCACTCGACGGCGAAAGCGTCCAACGCGCTTTACCGGGAGAACCTTTCGCGCGGCCAGACGGGCCTTTCGGTCGCCTTCGATCTGCCCACTCAAACCGGGTACGACAGCGACGACCCGAAAGCGAAGGGTGAGGTCGGCAAGGTCGGCGTGCCCGTGTCCCATCTCGGCGACATGCGCATGTTGTTCGACGGCATCCCGCTCTCGACGATGAATACGTCGATGACGATCAACGCCACCGCGCCTTGGCTGCTCGCGCTCTATATCGCCGTCTCAGACGAAACCGGCGTCGCCCGCAAAGATCTGCAAGGCACGACCCAGAACGACATCATCAAGGAATACCTCTCGCGCGGTACTTACATCTATCCGCCGAAACCGTCGCTGAAACTGACGGCCGACACGATCGCGTTCACCTATCGCGAAATGCCGAAATGGAACCCCGTCAACGTTTGTTCGTACCACCTGCAAGAAGCCGGCGCGACGCCGCTGCAAGAAATCGCCTACGCCTTGGCCGCCGCGACCGCCATCCTCGATGAAGTCAAGCGCAGCGGGCAGGTGCCCGACGCCGATCTCGGCCGCGTCTTCGGTCGCATCAGTTTCTTCGTCAACGCTGGCATCCGCTTTGTCACCGAAACCTGCAAGATGCGTGCCTTCACGGAACTCTGGGATGAAATCGGCCGCAATCGCTACGGCGTCACGAACGAAAAAGACCTGCTCTTCCGCTATGGCGTGCAGGTGAACTCGTTGGGCTTGAGCGAACAGCAACCCGAAAACAACGTCTATCGCATCCTGCTCGAAATGCTGGCCGTCACGCTGTCGAAGAACGCCCGCGCCCGCTCGGTGCAGCTCCCGGCGTGGAACGAAGCGCTCGGCCTGCCGCGCCCCTGGGATCAGCAATGGTCGCTGCGCGCGCAACAAATCCTCGCGCTCGAAACCGATCTGCTCGAATTCGGCGATCTGTTCGACGGCTCGCCGGTGATCAAGGCAAAGGTCGACGAACTCAAACGCGAAGCTCTCGCTGAACTCGCCCACATCGATCAAATGGGCGGCGCGATCAAAGCCGTCGAAACCGGATACATCAAGGAACGCCTCGTCGAATCGAACGCATCGCGCGTCTCGGCGATCGAAAGCGGCGATCAAACCGTCGTCGGCGTGAACGCATACAAGGAGACGGCGCAGTCGGGCCTTGGCGGCGGCGCCTCGGCGGTCGTAACCGTCGACGCCTCGGCGGAGCGTGGCCAAATCGAACGCCTCATCGCCTGGCGCGCCGCGCGCGACGCAAAGACCGTCGCGCAATCGCTCGAAGAACTTCGCCGCGCCGCAAGCGACGGCCGCAACATCATGCCGCCCTCGATCGCTTGCGCGAAAGCGGGCGTCACCACCGGCGAATGGGCCGGCGCCTTGCGCCAAGCCTTCGGCGAATTCCGCGCCCCGACCGGCGTCGCCGCCGAACCGCGCCTGTCGAACGACGAAGCGATCGGCGCCCTGCGCGAAAAAGCGAAAGCGGTGGCTGCGCGCCTCGGTCGCGCACCGTCACTACTGGTCGCCAAGCCCGGCCTCGACGGCCATTCGAACGGCGCCGAACAGATCGCCTATCGCGCCCGCGATTGCGGCTTTGCCGTCGTCTACGATGGTATCCGCCTCACTCCCGCGGAAATCGCCAAGACCGCGAAGGAAAAGAAACCGCACGTCATCGGCCTCTCGATCCTCTCGGGCAGCCACATGGGCCTCGTCGCCGACGTCATGCGCGAACTGAAAGCGGCGGGCATGGCGAACACGCCCGTCATCGTCGGCGGCATCGTCCCCCCCGAAGACGAAGCCGAACTCAAGGCGCTCGGCATTGCCCGCATCTACACGCCCAAAGACTTCGACCTGAACTCGATCATGAGCGATATGCTAGCGATTGCCGAACTGCCGGCTTAGGCGTGAACTCACGAAGCTCTTCCGTCCACTATGTCGAAACGAGCGCCTCAAGATCGAAGTCGCGGACAGCGCGTGCTGAGTCAGGCTCCCGGTTTGTAAACACTCTCCACCCCAGGCCCAAACGGCAACCCGAGCAGGTACCAGCCCACGAAGAACGCCCCGGACGCAAGGAAGAACGACACCGTGTAGGGCAGCATGAGCGCGATCATCGACCCGATGCCGTAGTCCGGCAGGTACTTGCGCGCCATGACCAGGATCAGAGGGAAGTAGCTCATAAACGGCGTGATCATGTTCGTCGTGGAATCGCCGACGCGATAGGCCGCCTGCGTCGCCTCCGGCGCGATCCCCAGCAGCATGAACATCGGCACCAGGATCGGCGATAGGATCGCCCACTTCGCCGACGCACTGCCGATCAGAAGATCGCACATCATTGCAAGCAAGATGACGCTGAAGAGTAGCACAACCGGTGCACCGTCGAGACCGGCGCCCTTCAACGATTCCGCACCCCCTATGGCAAGCAGGCCACCTATGTTCGACCATCCGAAAAGCGCGACGAACACGGCCGCGAAGAACACCAGCACCAAATAAGGGCTGAGGTCGCCCACACCTTTGGCCGCGAGCGATACGGCGTCCTTGTCGGACTTGATGGTCCCCGCACCCACGCCGTAGCCGATACCGCAGACCAGAAACACCGCGAACATGATCGCGACCATCGACCGGAACAATGGCTCGAACGACCCGTCGTCCCCGCGCAGCGGCGCGCCCGGCGACCATGCCAGAAAGCCGACCGTTGCGATCACCAGCAGGAACCCGATACCGGCAAGTCGAAGGCCACGCGCCTCGCGCCGGTCCTGATCGAGATCGATCGGAGGCGGCGCGACCGGTATCCATTTCGGTCCGGCGTTCAAACGCGGCTCGACGATCCGTTCGCACACGAGCGTCCCCACGATCACATAGACGGGCACGAGTGCCGCCAGAAAATACCAATTGGCGGTGATCTCGACGGTATAGCTCTTATCGATGAGTTGCGCGGCGGCTTGCGTCATGCCGGAAAGTATTCCGTCTCCGGGTGTTATGGCAAAGTTCGCGGCAAACCCGCCTGCGACGCCGGCAAAGGCCGCAGATAGCCCCGCCACCGGATGCCGTCCGCTTGAAGCGAACACGACCGCGGCAAGCGGGATCAGCACGACATAGCCCGCGTCCGAGGCGATATTCGCCTGAACGCCTGCGAATACGATCGTGAGTGTCATCAAGGGCCGCGGCACTGCGCGAACCAGCCCCTTCATCGCGGCAGCAAAGAAACCTGCACGCTCCGCCAAACCCGAGCCGATAATGACCACGAGCACGATCCCAAGCGGCGGAAACGCAGTCAGAATTTGCGGCAACTCGACCAACAAGCGGCGAATCTGCGCGCTGTCGAGGAGACTTATTGCCGTGACCTTTTCCCCCGTCGCAGGATTGATCGCCGTCGTTCCTTGCCCCGCCAGAATCGCTGATAGCACCATGACGACAAGGATAGAGAGGATGAAGAGCGTGACCGGATCGGGTAGCTTGTTGCCGACACTCTCGATCCCATTGAGGATCCGAATCAGCCGCGACGGCTTTTCTGACTTTATCGTCGTGTCGCTCATTCCCGTCCCCCAAAGGCGAAGATCATCGAGGCCGACCCTACAGACGGATGCGGCGTCCGGTCAAAATCTTCCCCGATTCTGACATTCGCACGCATGAGCGGTGATCCTCAAATCCAAACAGAGAACAAGCGCGCTGCCCGCATTTCGTCACAATCTTGCGATTAGTTCACCAAACACACATTTGGGCACTGTGATTTCCGGTGGAATTGCAGACGTGCGCAGAAGGTGCACGATAGGGGACAGAACGTCATGGCCATGTTTGGTTCGTCAAAATTCGATCCGAATGAAAGCCCATCGGGGCGCGCTCATCATTGGGGCCGCCGCGGGGTTGAAGTAACGGCGACGCTTCTGCGCAACTGGCTCGGCGCCCACACGGAAAACAGCCTTCGATTGCGCGCGGAAAATCTCAATCGTCGCGTCTATGGCCCGGGCGCCGTCATGCATCACGGTTCGGCCGTGGCGCTCGGCCTCGCTGTTTTCGTGACCGCGCTCTTCGTCGATTACAATATCATCCACGAATTCTGGGCCCGCGCCCTGTCGAACGAATTCGGCGAAGTGCCGCCGGCTTTGGCGACCACGGTCGCGGCCAAATCCTTGCAAGTCGTGTTCGCCACCCTCGCGGTCCACTATCTGATTTCGAATATCGGTCACGGCGGCCGCGTCGCCTATTCCCTGCTGATTTTCCTTGTCACGGCCATGATGGTGATCGGCATCGGCTTGCTGTGGGCCAATAACAGCCTTCCCGCAGGTTCGAAGGTCTTTGGCCTCGACGTCAACGATTCGGCGCAACAAATCGACCAGTTCATGAAGGGCCTCGGCATCGCGCCGCCGCGCAAGGCGGCGCTGCCGGCCGAAGTCAAAGCCCTGAAGAAATACGAGCTGTTGATCTGGCTCGGCTCGCTCGGCGTGATCTTTCTGGTCGTGGCCTCGATCGGCGCCATGGCGCTGCACACGGCGATGCGCGGCTTCGCCGGCATGACTGGCGGTGCGCTGTACGACAACCACAAGGAAGCGCGCCACGGCAACCGCGTGCGCGACGAGCTGAGACAAGCCCAACTCGATCTCAAGCACTTGCAGAACGACGAAGGCGGCTTCGTCCAAGCCAAGCTTTCTGAGTTCATAAGCGTCTACACCGAAGGCGTCGTATCGGCGCGCCATGGCAACTCGAGGCAAAACTATCTCTTGCGCCGCGCAAATGAGTCGGCCGAAGAAGTAAGCTCCAGTTGGTCGGGCTTCGGGTCGTCCGGACCGGGCAACGTCGACAATCTCGATGACTACCGCAACAGGAAGGTCGCGCAAAGCTAACGCCTTTTCGCCTCCAGCCTCGCTCTTATCGGTAAGGATTACTCATTTGCGTACGCTGCTGCTATTGCCCGCCTTACTTTTCGTCGGCGGGCTCGCCTCGATCATTCTCAATGTGCGGGCAATGCCTGGCGACTTCGCGCCGAACCCGCCGCAAATGATTGTAGTCGGCATCGATCTGTCGAGCTCGAACCCGTTGCTCCGAGACGAGTCTTTCGCCGCCAAGGTCGCCGCCCGCCTCCGGCCGATGATCGCAGGCCTCGCGCCGCGTTCGCGCGTCATCCTACGTTCGTTTGGCTCCTATAACTCGCAAGCCAACGCGGCGCTTTCGCTCGACATCCAGATCGCACCGAAGACCGCTCGCGCCGAAGACATCGCTTCGCTGGTCGCCAATGTCGTCGCCGGCGTACCTAAAATGGTGCGCCAGGGCCGCATTCAAGAACAGTCCTCGACGAACATCGTGCCGTTCCTGCTCAACATCGCCAACAGCGTGAGTTGCGGCGCCATGCCGACCCATGTCGTTCTGGCCACGGACGGCGTTGAGGATTCCCAAGTTGCCGATCTGTCGCGCCGCCGCGCCACCTTGCCGCCGCCGCAAGTGGCGCCGTTTCCGGGTTGCGAAGACCTGATCATTCTCGGCATCGGCCGCGGCCTCAACTCTCCGGCCGACACCGAACGCCTGCGCGGCGAATGGGCGTACTGGTCGCAAGCGGCGGGCTTCAAGAACTTTGCCGGCCTCAACGATTGGTAAAACCAAGCTCGTCGTAAACGCGAGCCGCAGTCCAACCCTCGGCGCGCAACGCCCGCAGCGCCGTCGCCGCATCGCGCTTGGCGAGCCGTTTGCCGCTCGCGTCGGTGATCAATCTGTGATGCCGGTATCGTGGCACCGGCAGATCGAGCAGCGCTTGCAACAGCCGGTGCAAATGCGTGGCCTGGAACAAATCGTTCCCGCGCGTGACCAGCGTAACTCCCTGCAACGCATCGTCAACGACCACCGCCAGGTGATAGCTCGCGGGCGTTTCCTTGCGCGCCAAAACCACATCGCCGAATATTTCGGGGCGTGCTGAGATCGCGCCGCTCTCACCCCTGGGCCCCAATCCGCTTTCATTGAAAGTCAGTGCGGAGCCTGCAAGTTCGGTACAGCGCTCGACATCGAGCCGCCACGCATGCTGCTCGCCGCTCTCGATGCGTTCCTCGCGCTCCATCGAACTGCGGTTTCGGCACGTGCCGGGATAAAGCGGCCCATCCGGCCCTTGCGGCGCCAAAACACTCTCCGCAATTTCGGATGCGATCTCCCTGCGTGTGCAAAAACACGGATAGATGAGCCGTTGCGTCTTCAAGCGGTCGAGCGCCGAGGCGTAGTCCGCGAAATTTTCCGACTGCCTGCGCACCGGCCGTTCCCACGACAGGCCAAGCCAGGCGAGATCCTCATCGATCGCAACTTCGAAGTCGCCCCGCGCCCGCGTCAAGTCGATATCCTCGATCCGCAGCAGAAACCGCCCGCTGCTGTCTTGCGCCGCACGCGCGGCGAACAAGGCCGCAAACGCATGTCCCAAATGCAAAAACCCGGTAGGCGAGGGTGCAAATCGTGTGACGTCTTTTGTCATCGTGGCCCGCTCTAGCTCAAAAGCCGCCGCCCGCATAGAGTGCGCTCACAACGGCATTTCCGGAGACATCCCATGACTTTGCAACTCAACGGCCCGCGCCTTCCGCCCGCCGGCGGCAAAGCCGATCGGTTGATCGTGTTCGTTCACGGCTACGGCGCCGACGGCAACGACCTCATCGGCCTGGGACGGCATTGGCAAGCTCTTCTCCCGACGGCGGCCTTCGTGTCCCCGAACGCGCCCGAACGCTGCGCCATGTCGCCTACGGGTTATCAGTGGTTCGCCATCACGCGCATGCAACCCGACGAAATGCTGCGCGGCGTCGAGCGCGCGGCGCCGCTCCTGAACGCCTTCATCGACGGCGAACTCGCGCGCCTCGGCCTCGACGCATCGAAGCTTGCGCTCGTGGGCTTCAGCCAAGGCACGATGATGTCGCTGCATGTGGGCCTGCGCCGCCCCGTGCCGCCCGCCGCCATTGTTGGCTTCTCCGGTGCATTGCCGGGGCCCGAAAAACTCCCCTCCGAAATCGTCTCCCGTCCGCCTGTGCTGCTCGTGCATGGCGACGCCGACGAAATGATTCCCGTGCAGGCGCTGCATGCCGCGGCAAACGGCCTGGGTGCCGCAGGCGTTCAGGTGCGTTGGCACATTTCGCGCGGCGTCGGCCACGGCATCGCGCCTGACGGGCTCGAACTCGCGGGCCGGTTCCTCACCGACGCCTTCGCCGGCAAACTGACCGCAAAGCCCGAAGGCGCTCCGGTCGGCGTCAGGGATTGAGCCCACTTTTGGCGCGCAAGCGTGGGCGTCCCGTCACACCGGCGTCACACCATAACGTGTAGAATTCTGCCGATTCGGCCCAAGAGTTGCGCCGCACAACGGCCTTAAGCTAGGCTCAAGTGTTAACGGCGCACGCTTGGGGCTCGCGCCGCAAAGGAAAGGATTGTCGCCTTCAGTAGAAGCGCAACGAAAAGGATCGTGCTGTGTTAGCGGTCGCAGAGCGTTCGCCGGACGCGTACCCGGCGCTGGTTTTGAACGCGGATTTCCGGCCGCTGTCATATTTCCCGCTATCGCTGTGGTCCTGGCAGGACACGATCAAAGCCGTGTTCATGGACCGAGTGAACATCGTCGAGGAATACGACCGCGTCGTTCATTCGCCCTCGTTCGAAATGCGCCTGCCGTCGGTTGTTTCGCTCAAGGCCTATGTAAAGCCCTCGCGCCACCCGGCCTTCACACGCTTCAACGTGTTTCTGCGCGACCGCTTCCAGTGTCAATATTGCAGCGTCCAAAAGGTTGCGAACGACCTGACGTTCGATCACGTCATCCCGCGCTCGCGCGGCGGCCGTACGACTTGGGAAAACGTCGTCACCGCCTGCGCGCCGTGCAACCTGTTCAAGGGCGGCAAGCTGCCTCATCAGGCCGGCATGCACCCGCACCACAAGCCGCACCGGCCGACGGTGACGCAACTTCACACCAACGGCCGCCTGTTCCCGCCGAACCACCTTCATTTGTCGTGGCAGGATTATCTCTACTGGGACAGCGAGTTGGAGCCGTAAGGCTCAGCGCTTCCGCGGCTCGCGCCACATGCCCCACAAGGGCGGCGCGTCCGGAGCCGGGCGGAATTCCTTCGTCACCTCATAGCCGTGCCGCTTGTAGAGCGGCACGTTCTTCTCGTTCGACGATTCCAGATACGACGGCAATCCCTTCGCATCGATCTTCGCCAGCGTCGCATCGAGCAGCGCGCCGCCCAGGCCCTGTCCTTGGAATTTCGGATCGACGCCAATCGTCATCAGATAGAAATGCGGTTTCGTCTTCGGATGATGCGCTTCGGCGGATTTGCGAAACGCATCGACGCGGCCGAGCCCGCTAAAACTAGTGAACGACACGATGCTGGGCAGCATCTGCAGCTCCTGCCACCACGGCAGTTTCAAATCGGCGCGCTCCGGCGGCACCCACAAAGCAGCCGCACTGAAATCGTCCGCCGTCCACAACTCGTTACCGGGCAGGCCCAGTGTGCCGACGAGGAACGAAAACATCGCGCGCCGTCCTTTGTCGCGCTTGGCATCGCGCCGCCCGATCCACGCCATCACCGGATCGGTGGCAAAGGCCGCCGTCAGGCAATCGATCACCTGCTCGCGGTCGGCAATCGTCGCGCGGCGTGGCGCCGCGGCGCGCTTGCGCCGTTCGAAGGCTTCATCGCTCAACGCCGATCCGGCCATTAAAATCGCTCCGACAATTTGATCGCAAACCGGCATCCCGCCTTGATCGTTTCCGACAACACGCGATAGCCCGGCGCCTGTTCCGCCCCGTGCTCGATCGCTGTATCGCGGTGCTGGATCTCGTCGGCACGAAACTTTTCGATCGTGTTCCTGAGATCGGCGTTCGCCGCGCCGTCCTTCTCAAGGCTTGCCGCTTGCGCCGCATAGTGCTCGTCGATCACTTCCTCGACCGCGGCCGTGCACGCCATCGCCGCCTTCTCGCCCATCAGCGCCGTCACCGCGCCCAGCGCATAACCCGCCATGCTCCACACCGGCGACAGCGCTGTCGGCCTCACGCCGTTCTCCGCGATCAGTCGGTCGAACGTGTCGAGGTGATCCTGTTCTTGCGCCTGCATATGCCGGATCGTGTCGCCCACCGGCGTGTGCCCCAGCACCGCCAACTGCCCGGCGTAGATCTGCACCGCCCCGTGCTCGCCCGCGTGATCCACCCGGATCATGCGCGCAAGGTCCTTGTCGCTCGCATTGAACCCGGAAAGGCGAGGCGTGGTCTTGATTGAGACGCGCATCAGCGCAATTCCTTCCAAACGCCGAATCCCGCCAACGCGGCCGCAAGCAACGAAAACAGAAAATTATATCCGGCCATCGATATCCAAAACAGGGACCACACGATGGCATCGCAGCGCACGATCTCTGAAGTGGACAAGTCCGAAAAAACGCCGCCGTCCGTCGGCAACACCAAAATGTCGCCGCTGCACTCCTTCGGCCCCGGCCACCACTTGTACTCGACGCCGGCGTGATAGCCACCGAGATAGGCGCCGTAAAGCGCAACGAATGCCGCAAGAACATAGAGCCCAATCGACACCCACGCCGGCGCCTTAACGCGCTCCGCAACGAAGAGCGCCGCGCCGATGCCGATCAGCACGCGCCACGGCCACCGCTGCTCAAGGCAAAGCGGACAGGGCTTAAACCCGCCCAAATATTGAAACGCATAGGCCCCCAAAAGCAGGGCCACCCCAAGCCCGGCAATGGCCAGTGCCGCGAACAAGGGGTGCTGCATCGAACGCTGAGCGCCGGACGAAATGCTGGCAAGGGTCATGGAAACGATTCTAGCGCGCGCCCGCCCGCAAAGCACCGCCTCTTTTGGCCGCAAAGGTGAGGTTGACGTGAGGCGCGCCGTCCCTAATATGCGCCCCCTTGCGCCAAGGCCGAGAACCACCGTCTCGCCCCCAGTCGACTAAGCGCAAGAAATGCCCTGGTGGTGGAACTGGTAGACGCGCTGGACTCAAAATCCAGTATCTTCGGATGTGTCGGTTCGATTCCGACCCAGGGCACCAGCCTTCGCTGCTTGCGCAGCTACGGCTCGGCAAGCCAGAATGAAGACTTCTCGCAAGCAGCGAAGGCTGCCGCGCCGAAGCGAAGCGAAGGCGGGCCTGCACTAACGCCGATGAAGCACGTCTACATTCTAAAGAGCTTGAGTGATCCCGAACGGTTTTACAATGGGGTCGCCGACGATGTGCTTGCGCGTCTCGCAAAACACAATACGGGTGGCGTCCCGCACACGTCGAAATTTGTTCCCTGGGCTTTGAAGACGTACGTCTCTTTCACGGACGACACGAAGGCGTTTGCCTTCGAGCAATACCTGAAATCCACCTCTGGCCGGGCATTCGCCAAAAATCGCCTCTAAGAGTCGCTGAGCGGGCAATCGCACCTCCGCAGAGTACGGCTCGGCAAGCCCGCGCCCAAAATCGGACCGCTAAGGCGGCCTATCCAACCTTCATCAAGTCGCCTGCCTCTTTCAAGACGTCGAACGCGCGCGTGCTCGGCTGTTGCCGCGGCATGCGGTTCCAGGCGTCCAGCGCCGCGATCTTGTACGCCTCGGCAAGCGTCGGATAATTGAATGTGTTCTCGACGAAGTAATCGAGCGTGCCGCCGAGATTGAGCACCGCTTGCCCGATATGGATCAGCTCCGTCGCGCCTTCGCCCACGATATGCACGCCGATCAAGCGTCGCGTTTCGAGCGCGAAGATCATCTTCATGAAGCCGGTGCTGAGGCCCATAATGTGCCCGCGCGAGGTCTCGCGAAACCGCGCAATACCGCATTCGTAGGGTATGCGCCGCTCGCGCACCTGTTCTTCCGTCATACCGATTGTCGAAATCTCGGGGACGGAGTAGATGCCATAAGGAAAGAACTCGGGCGCCGCATGGACCGGTTCGCCAAACGCATGGCAAGCCGCGATCCGCCCTTGCTCCATCGATGTCGAGGCCAGGCTTGGAAACCCGATCACATCGCCTACCGCATAGATGTGAGGCACCGCCGTTTGGAAGGTCGCCTTGTCGGCCGTTAAGCGTCCGCGTGTGTCGTGCGCCAAACCTGCGGCCGCAAGGTTGAGCGCTGCGGTCGCCCCTTGCCGCCCAGCGGCGTACAGCACCATCTCGGCCCACACCTGCCGCCCGTCGTCGAGTTGCACCAGACACGCCCCGTCGCCGCTGCGCGTGATGCTGGCAACCTTGCTCTTCAGTCGCAGCGTCATGCCGCGATCGCGCATGTCGTGCACGAACTCGTCGATCAGTTCTTGATCTACAAACGGCAGAATGGAAGCCGCCGGATCGATCACTGTCACCTTGACGTCGAGTGCCGAAAATATCGTCGCATACTCGATGCCGATAACGCCCGCGCCCACCACGCACAGACTGCGCGGCAAGCGCTTCAAGCTCAAAATATCGTCGGGGTCGAGTACCATGTCGCCGTCGAACGGCACGTCGGCTGGGCGGAACGGATGCGTACCCACCGCCAAGATAAAGCGATCGGCGCTGAAGTGCACGACGTCGTCGTTGGCGCCTGACACTTCGATATGATGCGCATCGACGAAGCGCGCCGTGCCGGCAATCTTGTCCACCTTGTTGCGCGCAAACTGGTGTTCCAGAATTTCGACCTCGTGATCGAGCGTGATCGACAATCGTCGGCCCAAATCTTCCGCCGAAATATCGTGCTTCACCCGATAGGCGCGCCCGTAAAACCCTCGCTCGCGCCAACCCGATAGATTGAGCACCGTCTCGCGCAACGTCTTGCTGGGAATCGTGCCCGTGTGCACGCAAACGCCGCCGACGCGTTGACCCTTTTCGACCACGAGCACTGATTTCTTCAACTTCGCCGCTTGGATGGCCGCACGTCTCCCCGCAGGGCCACTGCCGACAACGATCAGATCATAGTGAGTCATGGGATGCGCGCGCTCGTGGGTTGCAAGCCCGAATCTAACGGGCGTGCGTCACGGTTCGCTTAACGAAGTATTGACGCGAGATTACCGGCGCGCAGAACCCGAAGGGAAATCTACCCCTCGTCGTGCCCGTAATCCGTCGGCGGCAACATAATGCGCCCGCTCCACGGCCCCGTCAGCGGACACACCGGCACGCCGCGATGCCCGTCCCAAGCCAGGATCAACATTCCCGGTCGCGCGCATCTGGCGTGCACAGGCGTACTGGCCGCGCGGCAATTCGGGCAATCCCCGCGCACGTTCGCCAGCGCCCGTGAGTCAAGATCGGCACGCCGCGCGGTGCGCGGCGTTGGATCCTGCGCACCAAAAATCCGCAATTGCGGCCCCTGTTTGCGCGTCGGACTCGTTGTCATAGCACGCAGCCAATTTTGGCCGATGGTGCGTGCAGTGTCGTTCGTTCCAGCCGACACGACTCGCTGGCGCAACAGCGGCGCCTGCTCAACTGAGCGCACGCGCCGGTCGTAGCGGTCGTCATAAGCGCGGCGATAGCCGCGAAATAATGTGCTGCCCCATTGCGTCGGCGACCACACCATCGGATCGGAACTCGAACGCTGCGAATAGCCTTGCGCCCGCTCGCTTTCATCGAAATCTTGCACATGGAAGCGAGGTACCTGACGCAGATTGCAGCGCACGATGCCGTAATCTTCGCTTGTGACCATGGGATTGTCGGACTCTTGCGCGGCCCGGCACGACGGCGCATCCGACGCTGCCGCGGGGAACACGAAGGCCAAACTCAGCAAAGCCCAAACGAACCGAACTCTCATCGCACGCAACTCCCATGACGCAAGCAACCGTCGCAGGAACCGTATGCGCCCGATAACGATGAGCGCGCTGAAGGCGAGGGTTGCTAACGAAATGTTAACAGACCATCGCGCGCGCCGTCACGCGTGCGACAGCGCTGCTCGCCTTTTTTTCATGCTTAACGTGCGGAATTCAGCGCGGTTTGACCGCTGCGGGAGGCGGCGCGGGGACAGGATAGAGTGAAGAGACCTTGCCCTCGAACTTTAACCGCTTCAAATCCTTCTCTTTCAAATGCACGCGCACGCACTTGCCCATGAAGTTGCGGTGTTCGCACAACACCCAGTCGCGCGAGCCGTCGATCTTCACGCTGGCCGTGCGATCGTTGAAATTCAGCGCGGCGAGGCTGGCGATGCTGCGATCGAACATCAGCATATTGCCCTTGAAATTCGGCTGGTCGAAAACCTTGATTGAGGTAACCGTCGAAGGCGTCACGGGTTGCTGGGCGGCGAAGGCGCCACCCGTCAAACCTGCCGCCAAAGCGGTTGCAGCTATCAATACGAACTTCAAATTCGCCATGCGCTTCGCGCCTCCGTGACCACTCGCCCCGCGTTCGGGCAGGGGAAATAAGGCCCGCACCCGTCCTTGGCAACCCCGCGCTTCTGCGGAACCTGTGGGACAAGCCGACCGTGGCGCGAAACTGGCATATCCCGCCTGAACCGGCCCTGGCACGGCGTTTCATCTCGCATTCATGTCCGTGCCGCCAAATCGGCCATGCGCACGTCTGATGACGACGTCGAAGACCGCAGCCGCAACCCGCAGTCGCTTGTCAGGGGGTTGGTTTTTGATCTCGCGGAACCGGTGTCGCTGTTGGCGTCGTCGGCGCCGCCGCAGCGGGGACAGGATAAAGCGATGAGACGCGCCCGAACAGTTGCAGCACGCGCAGATCGTCCGCCTTCGCAGAACCACGAACGCAGCGGCCACCGTAATTGCGATTCTCGCACAGCATCCAGTCGCCTGTGCCCTGAATTTCGAAACTGGCCGCCTTGTTGTCGAACTTCAGTACCGCCAAATCGGGCACCGCTTGCTCGATGCGCAGGGACAGCCCCTTGAAGCTCGGTTGATCGTAGACGACGATCGCAAGCGGCACGGGCCCTTCCGGCGCAACCGGTGTTGTCGAGGCACGGGCGAACGGAATGACGGCAAGGACGACGGCTACGGCGAGGGTCAAGACGGGACGCACGGTCTGCATCTGAGGGGCTCCAGGGTTACGCGCCCTTTTAGCCGAAAGTGGAAGGCGCGCGCTTGAATTTCTCGTGAACCACGGCCGGCGACAGAGGCGCATTGCCACTGCTGACGGCGCCATCCCGTCGGTCATCGTGACCATCCGCCAACAAACTGCTATGCACTTCCGATCACAATATTCAGGCTGCGCGCGTGGCGGACGTATTCATTTCCTACAAAAGCGAACGCCGCGCTGCAGCCGAGCATTTGGCTGAGATTTTGGCCGATTACGGCTTCACCGTTTGGTGGGACTACGCCCTGGTCAGCGGCAAAGACTTCGGCGCCGAAATCGAGCGCGAACTGCGTACGGCCAAAGCCGTGGTCGTATTGTGGTGCGGTCTCTCGCGCGATAGCGAATGGGTGAAGGAAGAGGCCGCTCTCGCCAAGCGCCTCGACAAAATCGTTCCAGCTCGAATCGAAGACATTGACTTGCCTTTGGGCTTTTCCATCACTCAGACGCTCGACCTCTCCGCCTGGGACGGCGCACCGCAAAGCGATCATCTCGAGCGCCTGCTGCGTGACGTTGCGCGCCTCGTAGGCCGCGCGGCGGTGCCGAACGAAGAAGGACTGCAGCGCACCGAACGTGCCTGGCATCGCTTCGGCGCCCCGCCGCTGACCGGCTTTGCGCTCATCGATCCGCTCGAGCGGGAACGCACGGCGCGTACGTTGCCCGATGCGCTGCTGCGCAGGCAGCACTATGAAACGCGTCCGCCTCGCGCTATCGAGCGCCAATGGATTGCCGGCGCTGCGGCTGTTCTCATCGCCGTCGCGGGCATCGTGCTTGGTATGACGTTCAGTTCGACGCCGTTGCCGGCCAATAACGCTCTGGCCGATGGGGTCACAATCCTTGCGCCTCAGCAAACCACCGCCTTTCAACCCCTTCCGGGCGAGCCCAATAGTATCGCCTACCGCAATCTGGAAACGAATGTCACGGGCCATATCTCGCGCAATGCGGGCGCGCGCTGGACCGAATACAACGATGAAATGACAACCGGCCGCCCTTGGACGCAAATCGCCCCGAAAGACACCGCCTCGACCAATATCGAGCTAATCGACGGTGACGTGACGCTCGTCATCGACCTGTCC
>JAIOQG010000177.1 GCA_021413465.1 Alphaproteobacteria bacterium
CGTCTCAAGCCCTGCCGCATCGTCGACCGCCCCGCCGCGCCGCGCCTGATGCAAACACTGCGAAAGCATCGCCATGGCGCTCTCGCCGGGCGCGCTGAGCCAGCCTTTGCACGGAACGGCGATCGGCGATGACGGTTGCACTGCAGGCAATGTCTCCGGCGGCGTCACATAGCCGATACATTCGACAAGCCCCTACTGGACGCAGCCCTCCATGCTGGGATCGGCCTCCGTCCGCGCCATCAGAACCGCGTGCACCGCAAACCAAAGCGCAGCCCCAGCCGCCGCACCCACCACAATCGAAATCGCTCGCTTAACCATCTCGCCCTCACCCTGTGCCGCTTCGGGGCGCTTTCGCGGTCCCAAGAAGCCCTAAGGTCGAACGGCTGCAGAGCCCGTGCCGGGATGCGTTAACCGGGTGCGGGACGTTTCAGGAGTGCCGTCACTGCAAACACGCTCACCAACGCCACGACGATCGTAGCCCCCGTCGGCAGGTCGAACATCGACGAAGCAATCAGCCCAAACGCATAGCCGGCCACACCAACCGCGTATCCGACGGCAAGCCGCCAGGACGGAAGGAACAGCCGCGCCGCCAACGCCGGAACAATCAAACTCGCGAACACCAAATAAATGCCGACAAGCTGCACAGACTGCGTCACGACCAGAGCGAACAAAGCGTAAAAGCCGAACTGCCCCAACCGCATGCCGAACGAGAACCAAACGAGCAACGCCACCGCATATAGCACCGCCACCGGCACCAGCGACTCGGGCGACACCCACAAGATTTGCCCGACGAGCAGATCCTTCAAATGTTCGCCCCCATGCGGGTTATTGGCAAGAATCAAAAGCTCCACGCACGCCGCCAACACGAAAAGGACTCCGATCAGCGCCTCCTGCACCTCCGGCCACTTTTTCTCCGTCCCCGTCAGCAGCAGCGCACCCAACAACGCCGCCGCAACGGCAGCCGCTTGCACGCGCCAGCCTTGCGGTTCGAAACCGAGGGCATCGGCAATCGTAACGCCGAGCCCTGCAACCTGCGCAATCGCCAGATCGATAAACACGATCCCGCGCGCCAGCACTTGCGTGCCGAGCGGTACATGAATCGAAAGCACCAAAAGGCCGGCGAGGAACGCCGGCCACAGAATGCTGAGTTCGAGAGATCCGAGGTTCACGGCTTCACCGCGTCTTTCAAGCGCTTGATCGTGTCGTCGTAAAGCGAGAACAGATCCTTCGCTTCGTCCGTGCCGCCGACAGTGAACGGCAGCACCACCACCGGAATTTTCACACGTTCCGCCACGAACTCCGAGGCACGGCCGTCTTGATAGGCGGCACGGATCACCATCTTCGCCGGTTGATGCGCCAGCGTATCGAGCACTTGCGCGAGATATCCGCTTGAGGCGGGCACGCCGGGCTTTGCTTCCAGCACGACAACTTGCTTGAGACCGAGCCAATTGAACAAATAGACCCATCCCGCATGCTGAACCGCAATCGGCACGCCCTTCAACGGCGCCGCCTCGGCCGACCACTTCGCCAACGCCGCGTTCCAACGCTTCGCAAAGTCCGCATAATGCGCCGCATAGGCCGCGGCATTCGGCGGATCGAGTTCGGCGAACCGCTCCGATAAAGGTTTCGCGATGAGGAGAATGTTCCGCGCATCGGTCTGGATATGCGGATTGCCCGCGGCATGGACATCGCCTTCCGCGCGGTCGAGCCGGGTCGGCACTTCGAGCAACTGCACAAAGCTCGACGCTTCGAAATAGCCGCGCTGTCCGGGCAGCAATTTCGCATTCGCCGATTGTTGCGCAATCAACGGCAACCAGCCGATTTCGAGTTCGGCCCCCGTACACACCGCGATGTCGGCGTTACGCGCCTTGGCGATTAGGCTTGGCCGCGCTTGAATCTGATGCGGGTCTTGCGCCCCGGTCGTCGCCGTATAGACCGAGACCTTGTCGCCGCCGATCTCGCTGGCAAGCGCGCCCCATTCCGGTTCGCAGGCAAAAACGTTGAGCGCCGCCTGCGCGTTGCCCGCAAACGCGACGCTCGAAAGAAACGCGGCAAAGATGAGTTTACGCATAAGCATGTTCCTTAAAAACGGTGAGCGCCGTGCGACCCGATCGAGACCGTGTACGCGGCTGTGATTTGGCTGTCGGTCTGAAGGTCGGCGTCGTCTAGCGTGTACTGCACGCGGAAACGTCCGAACTCGCTGGTGTCGTATTCGAGCAAGGCCGAAAGCGATTGCGGCGTGTGCCCGAAATCGTCGAGCGCGCTGCCTGCAAGCAGGGCCGGCGGCGCGTCCGTTTCAAGCTCGGCGTAGCGCAGGCCGAAACGCCAATGCGGCATGAACTGATAAACGCCTTGCACGTAAAAGCCGCTGCGATCGGTATCGACCGGCACGCCGTTGAACGTGCCGTCTTCATGACCGAAGAAATATTCGCCGTTCACGACCAAGTTGGTGACGGTCGGATTGCCGTTCGGCGACCATTTGTAGACGAGGCTGGCGATGCCAAGTCCGTCCGTGCCCGTGAACAAATCGCCGCCCGTATCGCGATCGAGCGCCTTGGTGTGCAGGAACGACAGCCCGGCGAGGAAACTGGACGAATCGTCGATATCGCCGCCCGAATGCACGAAAGCCGCGATAGTGCCGGCACCGTTATCCTCGCCGTTACCGGCGGGAAAGCTGTCCCCCCGATACCATTCGGCGCCGAATTCGAGGAAGAAATCCGTCGGCGCCAGCCAACGCACCTCGATGCCGTCGTCGCCGTATTGATTGCCGAGCAGCGCGCGATAGGGCAACGGCGCATCGACAAAGTCCCAGGCATGCGCGTGCTTTTCGTTCAGATACCCAACGCCCGAGAAAAACCGGCCCAGCTTCGCCGTGAAGCCCCAAGGCAGGTTCGTCGACTGAATGTAGGCTTCTTCGACCGCGATCGAATCGTCGTTGCCCAGCGAAACGATCAGATTTGCGAGGAAATACGGATCGACGCTGGCCGTGATCGCGACCTCCGATTCGCCAAGCGAAAACCCGCGATCGGCCAACCCCGCCTCGTCGCCGAGGACGAAGCCCGGAACGCGCGCGAGCGCCGGATCCCGGCGGCTGGCCGTGTACGATCCGTTCAAGATCGCCGAGATGGCGGGGTTGAAGGCATTCGCCGACGCCGCCGCGCGTGGCGCTGCCGGCGGTTGCGGCGGCGGCGGCAGGGCATCCGCCATGGGTTGCGCGGGAACGGGGTTCTCGGCTGCTGCGGCGCTGACGTTTTTCGCAGCCGCTTCCGACTTATCCGCACGCGCTTCGGCCTTTTTCAGCCGCCGCTCCAACTCGCGGATCTTGCTCTCGTAATCGCCGCGCAGCGACTTCATTTCTTGGCGAATCGCGGCCAGATCTTCGTCTCCCGCGGCGGTCGCTGGCGAAGCGGCAACGGCCGCAACACCCAGCGCCAACGCGCACAGCGTAGGAATTGACGTCTTCATATGAGAACTCCAAAACGAATGTGAGGTGGACAGCGCACGCATCCGCATGTGTCGCGGGCTGCGTACGACGCTGCGCGCGACGCTCCCCGGACGCATCCGGTCGGCTTCGTGCAAGCGTCAGATTGAGTTGGCTGTCAGAGAGAAGGAGGCGCCCGGCTACGCCACGCCGCCGTGAAGCGTTCGACGAGAACGCTATGCTCGTCGAGGTAAGGGACAAGCGAGCTTAAGGAAGGTACGCGCAACTCCGGCCCGGCAGAAGCAACAGCGGCTCCCGCGATAGAGGCCGCGTGGCAGATCGGACAATTGGCGTCGCCGCTATCGCCGGGCGAGGGCTTCGCCGGAGCATCGGCAACTCCCCCCAAAGCGGCAACGACTGAAACGGATTTCGCTGGCGCGCCGGAATGGCTGTGGCTTTGCGTGATAACGCCCTGCAGCACGAAGGCCGCAAGCACCAGCATGGCGAAAGCGCGACGCCGTCGCAACTCACGCGCCGCAAGGTCCAATAGCCAAACCGCTCGCATCCACATCCACCAAGCTTATACGCGCGAAATCCCACAGAGCAACCGCGAAATCTTGGCAAATCCGCCGAACGCCAGTGCAAATTTGCGTGAAACACCGCAAACCGTCCCCGTGACAGAGGCATGACAAGACCTACGCAGGCCCTCCCATTCGGCAGGGCGGCACCCAATATGTTAGGCCGTTAATGAGCCGTGATTCCAAGCTTCTGTGGCCCCGCGCAAAGGAGACCCCCATGTCCGACGCCAAACTGGCCTTGCCCTCCAAGGAAGTTCACCTCGCCAACACCACCAGCGGTTGGCTGATGCTAGTCGTCCTTCTGGCGATGTTTGTCGCCGGCATCGCGCTCGTCCGCATTCCGATTGTCGGTGTACCGATCATCGTCGCCGCGGTGTTTATGGCAATCGGTTTTCTGGTCCTAAAGCCGAACGAGTCCGCGGTCCTCACGCTC
>JAIOQG010000169.1 GCA_021413465.1 Alphaproteobacteria bacterium
AGGTGCGTTCGTCCGGATCGCCTTCGCCGTCGCGCTGAATGTAGTCCATGGCAAAGCGCAACATGACGGCGAGTTCGTCGACATAAGCGGGCTCAAACGCGCAGAGGCCGTCTTGCGCCATGCCGATCAGGGGCTGGGCGATCGATTGATGCGCGCCGCCTTCGCCAGCGAGCGTGATGCCCGACGGCGTGGCCACCACGATGAAGCGCGCGTCCTGATAACAGGCGTAGTTCAGCGCATCGAGGCCGCGGGCGATGAAGGGGTCGTAGAGCGTGCCGATCGGGATCAGGCGTTCGCCGTCGATCGCGTGGCTGAGGCCGAGTGCCGACAGCAGGATAAACAGGTTCATCTCGGCGATGCCGAGTTCGATGTGCTGACCCTTTGGTCCGAACTCCCAGTTGAACGTCGAGGGGATGCGCTCCTTCTTGAAGGTGTCGGCCATCGCTTCGTGGGCGAACAGGCCGCGGCGGTTGACCCAGGCGCCCAAGTTCGTCGACACGGTGACGTCAGGCGAGCAAGTGACGATGCGGGCGGCGAGGTCGCTTTGCTCGCGGCCAAGTTCGTTCAAGAGATTGCCGAAGCCCGCTTGCGTCGACATCTCGGCCGAGATCGGTACTTTCAGCGCGGAGGGCACGTCGATGTGGGGGGCGGTGAAGCGGCGGCGGCCTTGTGCCGCGAAAGGCACCTGCGCCAGGAACGATTTCAGTTTCGCTTCGGGCAGCGACAGGCCTTCGAATTCATCCCATTCGTGCCCTGCCCTCACCTTCATCGCGGTGCGCAAAGCCTCCATCTGGGTCGGCGTCATCAGGCCGGCGTGATTGTCCTTGTGTCCCTGAAACGGCAGGCCGAACCCCTTCACCGTGTAGGCGATGAAGCAGGTGGGCCGATCGTGGTCGATTTTTTCGAAGGCGTCGAGCAGCGACGGCAGATCGTGGCCGCCGAGATTCGTCATCAGGGCCGCGAGTTCGGCGTCGCTGCGTTTTTCGATCAGCTTCGTCGCCGGGCCTTGATCGCCGATATCGTCGAGCAGGCGTTTGCGCCAGGCGGCACCGCCTTGATAAACGAGTGCGGAGTAGAGTTGGTTCGAGCAGGTGTCGATCCATTGGCGCAATTTGTCGCCGCCGGGTTCCCTGAACGCAGCCTCTTGCAGGGTGCCGTGTTTCAGGATCACCACGTCCCAACCGAAATTACGGAACATGGATTCGAAGCGCGACCACAGGCCTTCGCGCACGACGGCGTCGAGGCTTTGGCGGTTGTAATCGACGATCCACCAGGTGTTGCGCACACCGTGTTTCCAACCTTCGAGCAGCGCTTCGAAGATGTTGCCTTCGTCCATCTCCGCGTCGCCGATGAGGGCCACCATGCGGCCTTCGGGGCGATCCTTCGCCCAGCCGTGCGCGCGCACGTAATCCTGCACGAGCGAGGAGAACAAAGTCTGCGCGACGCCCAAGCCCACCGAGCCGGTCGAGAAATCGACGTCGTCGATGTCCTTCGTGCGCGAGGGATAGCTTTGCGCGCCCTTGTAGCCGCGGAAGTTTTCGAGTTTCTCGCGGGTTTGCTGGCCGAGCAGATATTGGATCGCGTGGAAGTTCGGGCTGGCGTGCGGCTTCACCGCGACGCGATCTTCAGGGCGCAGGATCGCGAAATAGAGCGCGGTCATGATCGTGGCGAGCGAGGCCGACGACGCCTGATGGCCGCCGACCTTCAAGCCGTCGCCCGAATCGCGCAGGTGGTTCGCGTTGTGGATCGTCCACGAGGCGAGCCAGAGGATTTTCTGCTCGAGTTCGGCGAGGATTTTCAGCAGTTCAGGGCGGGGCATTGGGCTTACGGATTGAGAATGGGTTACGTCGCCTGAACTTACGCCATTCCGCCGGGCGAAGACATTGCGAATAATTCGAGTCCCCGACGTTAAAGCGCGCGCTCTCCCTGGGAGCGCCGGCTTCCAGCCGGCTCTTTGCGCAACGGAGATTCAGCAAGAGCCGGCAGGATGCCGGCGCTCCCAGGGGCGCGGTCACTCCTGTCGCTGCATATGCCTTGCAGGCGCTTCGTTCTTGCCAAATTTTGCCATCTGCGCGATGATGCCGGCATGGGCACGATGAACATTTCGCTTCCCGAATCGCTCAGGGATTTCGTCGATACGCAGGTCTCCGCACGCGGCTACGGCACGAGCAGCGAGTACGTGCGCGATCTGATCCGGCGAGACCAGGAACGCCAGCGGTTGCGCGGCTTGCTGATTGAAGGCGCCGCCACGGCGCCGCGGGCGCGCGCGGACAAGGCGTATTTCGAAGATCTGCGCAAGCAGTTGCGTCGCCGCGCGAAGTGACGGCGAAGCCGGTCGTCCTCCGCGGAAGGGCCGTGCTCGATGCCGAGGAGGCCGTCGCCTACTATGTTCGCGAAGCCGGGGAGAAGGTCGCGCTCGACTTCGTCGACGCGCTTGAGCGCGCCTATCGGCAAATCGCGCTGCATCCGACGAGCGGATCACTCCGCTTTGCCCACGAGTTGGATCTGCCGGGCCTCAGGCACCGTCCGCTGAGGCGATTTCCCTATCTTGTGTTCTATGTCGATTTGAAGGATCAGATCGACGTCTGGCGCGTGCTGCACGGCGCACGCGATATCCCGGAATGGCTACGCGACGAGGGGGCTTGAGTTTGCCGCGGCGACGGCGGCGGGAGCATACTAAGCGTGAGGCGGGGGAGAGTTTTGTGCGCTGGACTGCACCCTTGAGTGAGACACGATAATTTCGGTTACAGGTCAATCACCGAGGAGGACCTGTAGAATTCCAGGGACACGTGATGTTCTCGACAACCCAAAGAGCCGGCAGGATGCCGGCGCTCCCAGGGGGCGCTGTTACCGCAATCAATCAGTGACTTGAAAAATCAATCGCGCAATGATATACATATAACGGTATGTATATCAAAGGTGACCAGATGAACGTCGCGAAATGGGGTAACAGCCTTGCCGTCCGCCTGCCGCAAGCCGTCGTTGAGGCGCTCGGCCTGAAGGAAGGCGACGAAATCGAAATTCAAGTCTTGGGCGCCCGCGCGCTCGAAGTCGCCAAACGCCCCGCGCCAAAAGAGCTGCTGAAGCGGCTTCACCGCCTGCGCGGTCGCCTGCCGGCCGGCTTCAAATTCGACCGGCTGGCAGCGAATGAGCGCGGTTAGAGATGCCTTCATCGATACGAACGTCGTCGTCTATCTGCTGTCGGCGGAGCGCGCGAAAGCCGAACGCGCCGAAAAACTGATCGCTGCCGGCGGCGTCGTGAGCGTTCAAGTGCTGAACGAATTTGTCGCCGTCGCGCGGCGCAAGGCAGGCCTCGACTGGCCCGATATTCGCGACGTGCTGACGGCCGTCCGTGCCAATTGCGCGGTCGCGGCC
Organism: Alphaproteobacteria bacterium; assembly: GCA_021413465.1. Taxonomy (GTDB): domain Bacteria; phylum Pseudomonadota; class Alphaproteobacteria; order Micropepsales; family Micropepsaceae; genus SZUA-430. The sequence goes on from JAIOQG010000169.1 coordinate 3,376, forward strand.
CTCACGACCGAAGTCCACGAGCGCGCCCTCAAGATCGCCGAGGCGACAAACCTCCACATCTACGACGCCACCATCATCGCGGCAGCCGCCGTGAACAATTGTAAGGTCGTCTACTCGGAAGACTTGAGCCACAACCAAGTGATTGACGGCGTGCGTATTGCGAACCCGTTCAAGGCAGCGTGACGCGCACACGAGGTTTGCTACGTGTCCCCTGACTTCTTTACTTCCTGGGACCGCGGGCATCCTTGCCCGCCCTTTGCAGGGTCGAAAAAGGAACAAGTGCGGGCAAGGATGCCCGCGGTCCCAGGAAGTGGTCGAAATTCATTTGGGTGGTCGGACGGGGATTATTTCGGCTCGTACTCGGAGAGATCCTTGGTCATGAGCACTTTGAAGTCCGTCAAGGAAACGGTCGCGATCATGTGGCGGCCGTTCAGTTTGTATGTGGCAAAGATCGTGTTGTCCGCCGCAGGCACGAAGGTGGCTGGGTTTGGCTGGTTTGGGTGGATTTTCTTGATTTTGTTCTTGTTTTGTTCTATAACTCCATCCTCACCATCATCAGGGGTAGACGGCATGGGGTACGTATCGTCGAGGCCGGTCATTGCGGTTTATGGCGAAGCTGCTTTTCGGGTGGCGAATGATCGCGGGTCGGGTCTTGGCCGGTATGAAGCGGTGTGTTTGCCGCCAGCGGGCGATGAGGACCGCGCGTCCGTGTTCGCCGCGTTTCCGGCGGGGTTGCGGGGGCGGCCGGTCGTTGTTTGGCCGGGGCCGGGCGCGGACGGGTTGGCGTTGGCGGCGCTCGATGCGGCGGTGCTGGCGGATGGGATTGCATCCGCCGTCGGCGTCGCCGTGGCGCCCGATACCGACTTCGTGCTTGGCGAGACGCCCGTCGACGAGGGCACGGCGGCGGCGATTGCGCATGCGGCCGACTTGGCGCTTGCCGATGCGTTGGCGCGGGCACTGCCGGGCCACGTTTGTCTCGGCGGGCTGGCCGTCGCGCCGTGGCCGCACGCGTTGGACGCGAGCGCGATGTTTGAGGCCGTGCGGGCGTTGCTTGCGCGCTATCTCGCGGAGGCACCGGCGACGCTGGATGCGATCGTGCTTTGGTGCTTGCATGCGTGGGCGGCACAGGTCGCGTGGGTGCCGGCGTCCAACGTGTCCCCGCGTCTAATCCTGCAGGCGAACGACGCGCGGGCCGATCATGCGCGGGCGTTGCGCCTGATCGCGTGGCTGACGCCGCGGCCGCGCATCGTGTCGCGCGCGATCGCGTCGCATCTGCTGCCGGCGATCGAGGCCGAGTGTCCGACCCTGTTGTTCGACGACGTGGCCGGCGCAGTTCTCTACCGGCGCGAAATGCGCGCGTTGATCGCGGCCGGGGCGACGCGCGACAGCACGTTTCTGGTCGGCACGGGGGTAAAGCGCGCAGGCGCTGCGTCGGCCATCGAGCCGTGGGCCGCGTGCTTTGCGCCGGCCGCCGTCGCCACCGCGTCGCGCGTGCCCGACGACATGCGGTTGCGCGCCATCGTCGTGCCCATGTCGCCGGTTGCGGCCGGCCAGACGCGGGTGCGGCTGGCACCCGGGTCGCCGCCCGACGAGGTGGCGGGCCTGCGCGCCCAGATGTCGGCGTTCGCGGCCGGCTTGCGCGATCAAACGGCGGAGGAGGATGCGCGGGCCGAGGCGGGGGCCGATGCCGCCCTGCCCCGTGGTTTGAGTGCGACCGCGCGGGAGAACTGGCATCCGCTGGTCGCGGTGGCCGCTTCCATCGGCGGACAGGTGTTGAGCGACGCGCTCGATGCGATGCGCGCGCTGGCGGAGGCGGAGCCCGCGCCTGCGTCGAACCTGGCGCTGCTTGGCGATATCCGCGCGCTGGTGCCGCTCGGCGGCAATGGCGTTGCCAGCGCGCAAGTGATCGAGCGGCTCGTCGCCGATGCGGAACGCCCGTGGGCGAGCATAAGGCGCGGCGGCAAAATCGATCCGCGCGAGTTGGCCGAACGGCTGCGTATGTTCGGTTTGCGACCCGCGACACTGCGGATGGAGGAGGACCGCTTCGTGCGCGGCTATCGCGCGGAGGATCTGAGTGCCGCGTTCGAGCGCTATCTGGGTGCGGATGCCATCACATGTGATGGCAATGTGACGGCAGCGTGATGGCACAAATGGCCGAGAGCCGCCAATGTGATGGCGTGATGGATCGGATCAAAATTGCGTTCCGTCGCGCGGCGACCACATCTTGTGGGTCGATTCGGCGCTTCGTTCCGTCGGTCGAAGCGACACTGAATGTTGGGGGCCGAAGCGCCCTCCATGCAGAGATTTCGGGTTCGGCGCAGCATCATTGGGCTGGATTACAACCCTTCGCATTGTCTAAGGTCCGCCGCATGGAAATGCACCAAGTTAGATACTTCCTGGCCGTTTGCCGGACGTTGAATTTCACGAAGGCGGCGGAGGAGTGCAACGTCGCGCAACCGTCGCTGACGCGCGCCGTGCAAAAGCTCGAAGAAGAGTTCGGCGGGTTGCTGTTTCATCGCGAACGTGCCAACACACATTTGACCGAGTTGGGCCGCGCAATGCTGCCGCATTTGGAGCGCACTTACGAAGCGGCGCAGTCGGCTAAGCAGCTCGCCTCCGGGTTCAAGAAGGGCGAGGTCGCTCATTTGCGCCTAGGCGTGTCGGGTTTGGTGTCGGCTGACGCGGTCGCTTCGGTGTTGGGGCATGTGCAAAAGGCCGTGCCGGCGGTCGAGTTGACGCTCGGCAGCGGCCCCGACGGCAAGTTGCTCGACGATGCGGTCGCGGGCGATTTCGACATTGTCGTTGTCGGCGACAGTCCGGAGTCGCCGGAGCGGCTGCGCAGTTGGACGCTTCATCGCGAGCCGCTGGTCGTGGTGATGGCGCCCTCACATGCATTGGCCGAAAAAGACAAAATCTCGATCGCCGATCTCGCCGACGTTGATTTGATCGAACTGCTGCATTGCCCTATTGGGCCTCGGTTTCAAGAAATGTGCGCCGCCTCCGGCGTGAAACTCAAAATTCGTACGCACGCCGCCAACTGCGCTCAAACTCTGTCGCTCGCGCGCGAAGGCTTGGGAATTGCGGTGTTGCCGATGAGCATGGCAACCGGGCCTGGGTTGGTCGTCAAGCCGCTCGCGGGCACGAGCTTCGAACGCTCGATCACACTAGGCACCGTCGCGGGCCGGCGTTTTACGCCCGCAAGCGACGCGTTCGTCAAGCTGGCGCGATCGCGCGATTGGAGCGGGGCGGCCTAATTCGACTGCAGCGGCGTTAGGGCCGGGTGGGCGCCGGTGTCGGTGGTTGGCGCCGGTGCGGTTTGCGCCGACGAGTTGCTGTAGGCCGGCGGAGGAGCTGCTGCGGGCGCGGGTTGTGACGGAGAAGCTGACGGCGCTGGTGCTGGCTTGTCGGCGGATGAGGGCATGGCCGCGAGTGCGGGTGATGCCTCTGGTAGCGATGGCGGCGATGCGACAGGTGGCGCTACGGGTTCGCCGAGCGCTTGTGGCATCAAGGCGGGCGCCGGCGTTGGAGCGCGCGTGACGAGCGGTTTGGGAACCGGCATCGGCGAGCGTGCGCGCACAGAAGTCGGTTTCGCGATGGAGACCGGCGACGGAGCGTAGGCTTGTGATATTGCGGCAGGAGGCTTCGAGATAGGTGCAGGCGACGCCACGTATGTCAGCGGCTTTGCAAGGCGCGCGGGCGGCTGCACGGATGGCTGTGGTGCAAGCGGTGCCGATGCCAATTCGCGCACAGGCGACGGGTTTGCGATGCGGACGCGCGGGGGCGTCTGCGCAGGTGGCGGAACGAGTGCCGGTGGAAGTGCAACGGGCGCGGAAGACGGCTTCACGATGGCGGCGACGGGCGGAGCGGACAACGAAGGCAATGCGGCGGGAGGCTTCACGAGCGCCGGCGGCGGCAGCGCAAAGGGCGGTGGTTCGGCGACCGGGGGCGGCGACCGGTCCGGCGCGCTGATCGCCGGAGGCGTTACGCTGCTCGGCGTGGTTGTGGTTGTGGTCGGTGCCATCGCGATCACCTGCTTCGGAGGATCGGGGCTTTCTTCAGGCGGGAACAGTCCCTCCAGCGGATCGACCGTTTCATCAGCTGCGGCGACATCGTCCTCCGCCGTGCCGCGCAGGGACGAACCGTGCGGTGCCGTGCCGGCGGTCGGCTTTCCGTTTGGCGACAACGGTAGAGATACGGCCGCGTTGACGTCGATGGGCGTCGCGAAATAGCCCCGGAATTGCAGAAACGCATAGCTCGCCGCGAAGACGCATAAGAATACGCCGACAACAACAAGACCTGTGCGCGAACCGCTCATTCAAATGTCTTTCCGGCGAAGGATGGAACTAATCCTTCTTGTGGCGCAGTGAAATCAGTGCGGCGGCGCCATTTAGCGCGGCCAAAAAGAGAATGAAAATCAGTGCGATTCCGGCAGGGCTCAACGTTTCCAAATACCAGTTCGCAGCGACCGTCAGCGGTATCGCGCCTGCGGTCGCAAGGCTGTGCTTTACGGCGAATTCGGAAGGGCTTGCCATGACCGTCCCTTTCGTTGTGGCGGAGAATCAGCGGCAACGATGCGGCAAGCCCTCAGCCCGCGCAACGTCGTACAACTGGAAATGCTGTGAATTGCTCGGCAATCACAGAATATCGGCGAGCGCTTCGAGTATTTCCCGCGGTTCCAAGCGGTAACGGAAGTCCGGATTCACGTAAGCGTGAGCAATCACACCGTCTTTACGGACAATGTAGGTTGCAGGCGTCGGCAAGAGCCAACTGCTGTTGCCATAGATTTGACCAAGGTCGATGCCGTTGGCGAGATAGGCGTGGCGCAACTCATCCGGCACGCGAAACATCAAACCGAACTCAAGCGCGAGCGTGTTGTCGAGGTCGCACAGAATCTCGAAGTCGAGGTCGCGATCGACCTTCGTGCGCAGCGCAGCGCCGCCGGCCTCTGGCGTGATGGCAACGAGCGTTGCGCCGGCGGCGCGAATTTGCGGCGCGATTTCGGCTAGCGCGTTCAATTCGGCGGAACAATAGGGGCACCAAGTGCCGCGATAGAAACTGAGAACCGCGGGTCCGCGCGCGAGCAACTCGCTCGAGCGGACGAAGCGGCCGTCGGCGCTCGCGAGCTGAAAATCGGGAACGCTGTCCCCCGCCTTACGCGCCGCACCAATTGCACCAGAGTCGACGAGGCGTTTGACGAGGGCGTCGTAGAGCGCACGTCCTCTGGGCGATGCGCCGGCGCGCTGCTCGGCAAGGACTTCGGTTAGGGATTTCTTTTCGCTCATGTTCCGCGCGCTAGGCCAGCCCCTTCAACATCGACAAGATTTCGTTCGGATCCAAGCGGAAGCGAAAATCCGGGTTTACATAAGCGTGCGCGATTGTGCCGTCGCGGCGAATGACGTAGGTCGCGGGCATCGGCAGGAACCAAGCGTCGTTGCCGTAGATCAGCGGGAAGTTCGTACCGTCGCGCGTGAAGACTTCGACCAAGTCTTGCGACAAGCGAAACACGAGGCCAAAGGCGAGTGCGACGCCGTTGTCGAGGTCGCAGAGAATTTCGAACTTGAAGTTCCGCTCTCGTTTGACCTTCAGCGGCACGCCCCCCGCTTCGGGCGAGATCGCAACCAACGTGGCGCCCGCGGCGCGGATCGCGGGTTCGGCTGCGTGCAGCGCCTCAAGCTCCAACGAGCAGAAAGGGCACCATTCGCCGCGATAGAAACTCACGACAATCGGACCTTGGGCTAACAGGTCTTGCGAACGCATGAGCCTGCCTTCGGCATTGATGAGTGCAAATTCCGGGCACGGATCGCCGGCCTTGAGCGCGGCGTCCGCCGACTTCGCTTCGATAAGGCGGCGGATGATCGCGTCATTCAGCGAATTGTAGGGTTCGCCGATTTTGGCGCGCAGTTCGGCAAGGGCTTCAGTTAACGAGGTCGTTTTCATGGCCCTAATCTAGAGTGTTTTGCACGCCCGTCGCAATCACATCGCCATAGCGCACGGCTATTCATTCGCAAGGCAAGCGGCATTTCAAATCGCGGGCCTGTTCGACAATTCTGCCGCTCGAAGCTGACGCATTCGCCCTCAGCCGATACCGAAGACCCACAGGAGAACCCAAATGAACTATGCTTCGATGATCAAAACCGTCTCTATGACCGGCGCCCTACTGCTCGGCACCAGTTTTCTGGCTCCGGCGGCGTTTGCCGGCGAGTGCCCAGCCGACAAGGCCGGTGCAAGCCCGCTAAGCGTCGAGACTGCGCCGAAGAACGTGACAGACAACGTCATCGGCTCGATCGACCTCGGCAACGGCTACAACATCGCCGGCAAGACGATGCGCCTGCGCAAGCTTGTCGTGCAACCGGGCGGCGTCGTGCCGAACCACAGTCACACCGAACGTCCGGCCAACATCTACGTCGTTGAGGGTGCGATCACCGAGTACCGCTCGACCTGTACCGTCCCGATCGAACACAAGGCCGGCGATGTGGCCGTTGAATCAGGCAACCTTTCGCATTGGTGGCGGAACAACAGTAAGAAAGCGGCGACACTGATTTCCGCCGATATCGTGCCAACACCGATGATGAACGAAGGCGGCATGTAAGTATTCAGGCCTCGCGCTTCTCCCCCTTTTCTCCCCAGGGCGCGAGACCACAGCAGCGGCGTCCACTCTTGGCCGAGCGGACGCCGATTTCACATCTAAGCAACCTAGGGATATTCGTCTTGACCGCCCCCGTTTCGACAATGGCTGCACCGCCGGTGAGTTCCAACGCATCCTTTCGCCTCGTCGTGATCGGCGTGATCAGCTTCCTGACTTTGGTCGATCTGTTCGCGGCGCAAGCAATATTGCCGTCGCTGACGAAAGCTTATGGCGTTACGCCGGCGCAGATGGGCTTTGCGGTCAACTCCAGCACCTTGGGCATGGCGGCGGCAGGGATTGCGATTGCCCTCCTCGCCTCAAGGATCAACCGGCGGCAGGGCATTTGGATCAGTTTGGCTTTGCTTGCGATCCCAACAACACTGTTGGGCACGATGCCCGACCTCACAACATTTACGGCGCTGCGTATTGCGCAGGGCGTGTGCATGGCCTCGGCGTTCACGCTCACCATGGCGTATCTTGCCGAAGAGTATAGCGGCAAGCTGATCGCGAACGCATTGGCGGCTTATGTGACCGGCAATGTCGCCTGCAATTTGTTCGGGCGTTTGATGTCGGCGTCACTTGCGAGTTCGTTCGGGCTCGAGGTGACGTTTTATGTGTTCGCGGCGCTCAATCTCGCCGGCTCCGCTCTGGTGTTTTTTACGCTGAAGCGGATGGAGCCGATGAGCATGACAATGGCAAAGTCACCGTTCGCGGCTTGGGTCGCGCATTTCAAGAACCCACCGCTGCGCGCGGCGTTCGGCATCGGCTTTCTGGTGCTATTCGTCTTTTTGGGTACGTTCACTTATGTGAATTTCGTGCTGGCGCGGGCGCCGATCGCGTTGGCACCGATGTCGCTGGGCTTCGTCTATTTCGTGTTCTTGCCGGCCGTGTTTACGACGCCGCTGGCCGGGCGTGCCGTTGCGCGCTTTGGCAGCCGGCCGACGTTCTGGGCGTCGTTTGCGGTTGCCGGCTTGGGGCTTCCGCTTCTCTTAGTGGCGAGCTTGCCGTTCGTGCTTGCGGGGCTCGTGCTCGTTGCGTGCGGAACGTTTTTTGCCCAAGCCGCAGCCACCGGCTTCGTCAGCCGCACGGCAACGAGCGAACGCGGTGCGGCGAGCGGCATTTATCTCGCGTCGTATTATCTAGGTGGACTTGTGGGAAGCGCGGTGCTCGGCCTCGTGTTCGACCGGTTCGGCTGGGCTGAGACGGTGTTTGTTCTCGCATTGGCATTGCTGGCGGCTGGCGCTCTCACACAACAGCTCAAAGAGCCGCAGATTTTAGAAGCGTAGCTCCATTTTGGCGGCTGACTTTGCCCTCGCCTCCTCCTATATCCTTGGTCAAGCGGGAGCGAATTATGCTCGATACCCAAACGCCTCGTCGTCGGGTGGTGATCGTTGGTGCCGGTTTCGGCGGGCTTTCCGCCGCGAAGGCTCTGGTGCAGGCGCCGGTCGACGTGACGATCATCGATCGGCACAATTATCATCTGTTTCAACCGTTGCTTTATCAGGTGGCGACGGCGTCGCTATCGCCCGCCGAAATTGCGCAACCGATCCGAAGCATCGTGCGCTTTCAGCGCAATACGCGTGTGCTACTCGACGAGGTTGGCGGCGTCGATACGGCGAACAAGGTCGTTCGCACAGCGGCCGGGCGCAGCATCGGCTTCGATTATTTGGTGGTGGCGACCGGCGCACGGCATAGTTATTTCGGCAAGGATCATTGGGAGGCGTTTGCACCCGGCATCAAGTCCGTGGACGACGCCACGCGCGTGCGCGCGAAAATCCTGATGGCGTTCGAGCGCGCCGAAGTCGAGACCGATAAGGCCGCGCGGGCCGCACTGCTGACGTTTGTCGTTGTCGGCGGCGGGCCGACCGGCGTCGAAATGGCAGGCGCCATCGCCGAACTGGCGCGCAAGTCGATCACGACGGACTTCCGCTCCATCACACCCCATTGCTCGCGGATCATATTGGTTGAGGCTGGGCCGCGACTCTTGTCGACGTTTCCCGACGCTCTGTCGGCGGAAGCCAAGCTGGCGTTGGAAGCAAAAGGCGTCGAGGTGCTCCTCGGTGTACCAGTAACGGACATTTCCGCCGACAACGTCATGGTGGGCGCGACGCCGATCCCAACGCGGACCGTTATATGGGGCGCTGGCGTTCGTGCATCGCAAGCGGGTGAATGGTTGAATGCGGTAAGCGATCGAGCCGGGCGCGTGATCGTCAACGGCGACTTTTCCGTGCCCGGCCACGACAATGTGTTCGTGATCGGAGACACGGCGGCATTTACCGCGGCGAACGGCACGATGCTGCCCGGCGTAGCGCCGGCCGCGAAGCAAGCGGGCCATTATGTCGGACGCTTGATCGCGGCGCGTGCCAAGGGCCTCGTGTTGGGCGAGGCGTTTCGTTACGCCGACTACGGCAACATGGCGACGATCGGCCATTCCAAAGCGGTCGCCGATTTCGGGAGCGTGCACGTGAAGGGCTTTCCGGCCTGGGTGCTGTGGTCGGTGGCGCACGTTTATTTCCTGATCGGATTCCGCAACCGTTTCTTCGTCGCGACGAGTTGGGCGTGGTCATACTTGACCTATAAACGCGGCGTGCGGCTCATCACCGGCGGCGACGATGCGGCCATGCGAGCGAAGAAAATGAGCGAGGCGGCGTGAAGCTTGCCGGGGCGTTACCTGCGATCAGGTTTTTGTCGCCCAGGGTCATTTCGTTTGTACCCAAGATCGATAGGATCAATGCCGGATGCGGTTGTCGAGGGCATAGTCCCGACCCTCGCAATGCCCGAAGCGAGTTGCGTTATTGTTGGGAGCTCAACCATGTTCAACCGCCTGTTGCCCGTGCAGATCGACAACGCGTATCGGGGATACTGGCTCGCGCTGTTGTTCTATGTCCCCGTCGTGTTGATGAAGTTCACTATGGGGTTGAATGTCGCGGGCTTGAATCCGTGGGTCAACAACCGCGATATTCTGAGCGGCGTCGACGGTATTCCACTCGACACGTTTGGGGCCCCGGCCGCTTCCATGATCGTATTCTCATCCGCGAGTTGGGCGCTCGGTTTGCTGCTGTTGAGCTCACTTTGCCTTCTGGTCTTGATCCGCTATCGCGCCATGATCCCGCTAATGTTCCTTGTCTTGACGCTCGAGCAAGTCGGCAGAAAGGGACTTTCGCTGATGAACCCCATCGTCAAGGGGATCGAGAGCCAAGGGCTTACACTTGGGGCGATGGTCAATTGGGGGCTCACGGCGGCCCTTGTCGCCGGATTGCTTTTGTCGCTGCTGGAAAGAAGCACCGTAACGAGCCCCGCGCACCGCGCGTAGCGGTAGAGGTGCCTGCGTTGCCGCCGGGCTCGATCGGCCGCGATGTCTCGACGCTTACCGTCGTCTCTTAACCAAGCCCTGCCCGCGACGCAATTGTCCCAGAAAGGCGCCCATTTCGGCGTCTTCTCGTCATAGCGGGCGGCTATTCAATCTCCAGTCAATCGGCATTTCAGGTGGGCTCCGACGGGTGACAGTGTGCGCCTCAAGAATTCACCTTGGCGCAGGATTTCAAACATGACCACCACAGCCAAACTCGACATGGACACCAGGATGCAACGACCGCTCGCGGGCAAGACCGCCATCGTCACCGGATCGACGAGTGGGATTGGTCTTGGCATCGCGCGTTCGCTGGCCGAAGCGGGTGCGCACATCGTGCTGAACGGGCTTGGCGACCAGGACGAGATCAAGCGCACGCGCGACATGCTGCAAGAGTCGAGCGGGGTGACCGTTGCCTTCGACGGGGCCAATTTGATGGACCCGGTCGATACGGCAGCAATGGTCGAGCGCAGCGAGCGGCTGTTCGGGCGCGTGGATATTCTGGTGAACAATGCCGGCATTCAGCATGTGTCGCCGATCGAAGAGTTTCCGGCCGCGAAGTGGGACGCGATCATCGCGCTCGACCTGTCGGCGGTGTTTCACGCGACCAAGGCTGCCTTCAAAGGCATGAAGGAGCGCAAGTTCGGGCGCATCATCAATGTTGCGTCGGCGCACGGATTGGTGGCGTCCCCGTTTAAGTCTGCCTATGTCGCCGCGAAGCACGGCGTCGTCGGACTGACGAAAGTGACCGCGCTTGAGGGGGCCGAGTTCAACGTCACGGCGAACGCGATCTGCCCGGGCTATGTGTGGACGCCGCTCGTCGAAAAGCAAATCGACGATCAGGCGAAGGCGCACAAGATTTCACGCGAGCAAGTGATCCGCGATGTGCTTTTGATCAATCAGCCGAACAAGAAATTTGCCACCGTCGAGGAGATGGGCGCGCTCGCCGTGTTCTTGTCGAGCGACATGGCCGCGTCGATCACCGGCACCGCCCTACCCGTCGATGGCGGTTGGACCGCGCATTGAAACCACCGCTTGAAGGAGAAGAAGTCATGTTCCGTTTCGTTACTGTCCTGCGCCGCCAAGGCCACGAGCGCGCCGACTTCTGGCTTTCGGGTCAGTTCGATCGCCGGATGCGCCTCTCGGACGACGCGATCGCAACGTGGACCGAGATTATGGGGCGCCAATCAGCCGAGCTTTGGCTCGCCGCCCGCAAACAAAATAAGATCTAGAAGGAACCGCGTTATGAGCCGCAAGACCGTCATCACTTATGTACTGAGCGCCTACATCGCGTTCGTTTTTGTGCAGTCGTTGTTTTACAAATTCACCGGCTCGGACGAGAGCATTTTCATTTTTTCGACGTTGCGCGAATGGTCGGGGATCGGATTGTTCGAACCTTTCGGGCGTTGGGCCGTCGGATCCGCGGAGCTTGTGGCCTCCATTCTGCTGTTCGTGCCGCGCACGCGGATCTTCGGTGCGGGCATTGCTTTGGGAATTATTTCCGGCGCGATCTTCTTTCACCTTTTCACGCCGCTCGGCGTCGAGATTTTGGGCGATGGCGGGTTGTTGTTCACTATGGCGTGCGGCGTGTGGGTGGCCAGCGCCGTTATCCTTTGGCTGCATCGCGACGAAGTGTTGCGATTTCTTCAGCTTGTTCAAACCGTCACTGGATTGAACAAGGCCACTTCGCGCTAAGCTTTTTGGGTTTAAGCGACACGGCAGCCGCGGAGGCGCAACTCGCGGCTGCCGTGCGTTCGAACCTTCGCGCGCGGCATGAGTGCCTATCCGAAGGGAGTACCCCATAGGAGCGAATTCCTGCACGCAAAACGGGCATCAAGCGATTGTTCAAGCGAATCCTGCGTCAACGTGCGGCAGGCGTCATATTTTCTATGTAAAGCCTGCACTATTTGCATTGACGCGCGGCCAGGCGCTGGTAACTACACGCGCCAACTCGGCCAGCGCTGCCCCCTCGCAGCGCCAAGTACAATAGGGGTTCTCCATGAATTACAAAGTTGCATTGCTTGGCACCGTCGCCGCGCTGTCGCTCGTGGCCGCGCGGGACTCGAGTGCGAAACATCAAGGCTGGTATGTCGGCATCGAAGCCGGCGCCAACTGGATCGACGACACCGAATTTGCGTTCGACGACAACTTCTTCGATGACGCGGAGCTCGCCATCGCGTTGCCGCCGTCCTCGTTGAGCCCTAGCCTCAACTTCGATACGGGTTGGGCGGCGCTGGGCACGGTCGGATATGCGTTCGACAACAATTGGCGCATCGAAGGCGAACTCGGCTTCCGTCAGAACGACGCGGACGTCATTTTCGGCGGTAAGAGCGTGTCAGCCTTCAGCGGCGAGCTCACCGAGTATTCCGCGATGGTCAACGTTCTGTACGACATTCCGCTCGCCGAAAAGTTGAGCCTCAGCGTCGGTGCAGGCGTCGGCGCGGACTACTCGCAATTCGACGACGGCGCAGGCTTCGACGACAATGATATCTCGTTCGCTTATCAAGCGATCGCGGGTCTTTCGTACGAGCTGACGAATCGTCTCGATCTGACGCTGACCTATCGCTATTTGCATGTGAATTCGCCGGAGTATTCCGACACGGTCGGACGGTTCGAAGAGGCCTACAAGCTCGACGATCTTGAGAAGCACACGGTGACTGTCGGCCTGCGTTACGACCTGTACGAAGACGAAGCGCCGGTCATGGCGCCAGCGGCGCCGCCGCCGGCACCGGCACTTGAGCCTACGAAACAGTTCATCGTGTTCTTCGGGTTCAACAAATCGAACCTGACGCCGGAAGCGCTGGGCGTGATCCGCGAAGCCGCGGCGGCTGCGAAGACGCAAGGGTCGGCGTCGATCCTCGTGGTCGGTCACACCGACACGGTGGGTTCGAACAAGTACAACGACGCACTGGCGCTGCGGCGCTCGGGTGCCGTGAAGAGCGGCTTGGTTGCCGAAGGCATCGCGGCCGGCGGCATCACCACCACGGGCAAAGGCGAGAACGAGCTTCTCGTCAAGACCGACGATAACGTGAAAGAGCCTCAGAACCGCCGCGCGACGATCAATCTGAACTGATTGCGACGCCAATAGAGTTAAGTGAAGGGCGGACCCGAAAGGCTCCGCCTTTTTTTGTGTCCACCGTCCTATCAGAGTCGACGGTTACACCGGCGCGGATGAGGAGGATGGTAAATCGTCCACGTTCGGCGCCCTTCAAAAGCCACTCGATGGTGAGTGCGCTTGCGTCGGCTGAAAGCGCTGAGGCGCAGTCAAATTCCTATTTTGCGGCAATGGACCATGTGCTCTTGCCGACACGACGCTCTTGATTCTGTCTCAACACCTCGCCGCACCGTAAACACTGTGGTACGTTACTTGTCCACTACTCCAGATAGGCATGACAATTGGGGATGAGTACATGCGACGGATGATTTTGGGGGCCGTTGTCGGGATGCTCGGTTTGAGCATGTCCGCCGACGCGGGTGATCGGACCTGGTATGTGGCCATAGAAGCGGGCGTGGAGTCCGATGGCGGCCAGGGCTCTTTCTGGCCCAATGAGTACAATAGCGGCCTCGCGCTCCTGGCAACAGTCGGAACGAGAATTTCCAACCAAGTGCGTCTCGAGGGCGAATTGGGTTATCGTTCCAACGACGTAGATAGTTACTCGAGTTCGATAGACGTCAATCAGTACTCTTTGATGGCCAATGCGGTTTACGAGATTCCAGTTTCCAAGGAACTCTCGTTCGATATCGGCATGGGTCTCGGACTGGATCATATCGAATTGGACAGCGCATTTTTTAGCGTCAGCGATACTGAGCTGGCGGGCCAGTTGAAATTCGGCCTCAGCTTGGCGGTCAGCGACGCAACCGATTTGACGCTCAACTATCGGTATCTGCGGAGCTTTGGCGGCGACTTCTACCTCGCCGGTGGGGACAGCGGCGTTCGCGACAGCACGTGGACCGTGGGACTCCGCTTCGATCTTTGACGACCTCAGGCTTCCTCAAGAGAGCTAGTGTTGGCGCGCTTGCAGGCTTAGGTCATGTTGCCCGGGTCACGTTCCGGATGCTTACGATGGGAGGCAAGTCGTTGTATAAACGGACATTGGTCATGGCTGTGGCCGCATTGTGCGGCTTGACCGTGCAAGCTGGCGAGCGGACTTGGTATGCGGCCATAGAGGGCGGAATGGAATTTGGAGACGTGACCGCTCACGGTCTACTGAGCGGACTTTGCGGCCCTTTGGGCAGCCCATGCGCACCCGACCTTTCACTCGATACGGGTTGGGCAGTCAATGGCTCAATCGGCGCCAACGTTGGAAAGAATATTCGGCTTGAAGCGGAGCTTGGATATGCCAGCCAAGTATTCGGAGGAACTGGAGACCTCACTCATTCCAGCATCATGGCCAACGCTCTGTACGACATACCAATGGCGAAGGGGATAACCGTTTCACTAGGGGCTGGACTGGGTTTCGAACGCGTCACCACCGACATGAAAGACCTTACTCCTCCCCTTGGCCTTTCGGATCATTCTTCTTCGTTTGCTTTTCAAGGGCTGATCGGCGTGGCCTACGAACTCTCGGAGAGCCTCGATCTGACGTTGAACTATCGCTATTTGAATGCGTCCGGCCATGATGAGCTGTTCGCGAAGGTCGACGGCACGCCTTCTAATTGGGGCGCCGTCGTGCGCGATGTCGATGCGAGAAGCGAGCTCTCCGTCGGACTGCGCTTCGGCTTCTAACCTCTTGCCCAGCTCAATATGACAGTGGAACATGCGCGTATCCTTGAGGGTGCGCACATGAGCAGTGTTTTGTTTCGAAATCTTTCCCTCCTCGATCCGCGCTGGGACGCGGCGCGGGGTGGGTATGAAGTTCTGATCGACGGCGACCGGATCCGGGAGGTTTCGGACAAGCCGATCAAGGCCGCCAACGCACGCGTCGTCGATTGCGGCGGGCGGACTTTGATGCCGGGGCTGATCGATTGTCATGTTCATGTGTATTTGGTCGAGCTTGGGATGCATAAGCTTGAGTCGATGCCGCTGACCTTACTCACCGCGAAGGCGTCGGTGTTGATGAAGGCGATGATTGATCGTGGATTTACCACCGTGCGCGATACGGGCGGGGCCGATTGGGGGATCAAGGAAGCTGTCGAGACGGGGTTGCTGCCCGGGCCGCGGCTGTTTATCTCGGGGCGGCCGATCAGCGTGACGGGCGGGCACGGCGACTCGCGGCGGCGCACGTTCGGCGCAGACCCTTGCAAGTGTTGCAACGCCTTGTCGTTCGTGTCGGAGACGGCGGACGGCGTGGATTGCTTGCGTAAAGCCGTGCGCGAGCAGATGCGCCAGGGTGCCGATCAAATCAAGATTTTCGTTTCCGGCGGCGTCGCTTCGCCGTGGGATCCGCTCGACAGTCTGCAGTACACGATGGGGGAGATCACGGCCGCGGTGGAAGAAGCGCACAGTTTCGGACGCTATGTTTTAGCGCATGCCTATACGCCGGAAGCGATCACGCGGGCGGTGACGAGCGGCGTGCGCACGATCGAGCACGGCAATTTGATCGACGACAAGGCGGCCAAATTGATGGCCGAGCGCAAGGCGCTGATGGTCGCCAATCTTGTCGCCTATTACGCGATGAAGGAGCGTGGGCGGGCGCTCGGCATGTCGGCGGATATGCTCGAGAAGAACGACATCGTTATCGACGGCGGCTTGAAGTCGCTTGAGATTTGCAAGCGTGCCGGCGTGCCCGTCGCCTATGGCAGCGATTTGCTGGGACAATTGCAGGTCGATCAGTCGCGCGAATTTCTGTTTCGCTCCGAGGTTTTATCGCCGATCGAGATTATTCGGCAGGCGACGCTTGTGGGTGCGGATGTGGTGCGCCAGACGGGCAGGCTTGGCGTGATCGAGCCCGGCGCCTTCGCGGACCTCATCGTCGTCGACGGCGACCCGCTGAAAAATCTGGGTTTGTTCCAAGATCAAGGGGCGCATCTGAGGGCGATCATGAAGGGCGGAGCTTTTCACAAGAACGAACTTTCCTGATGAAGGCCGGACTTGTTCGAACGATATCGATCGCCGCGCTTTTGACGCTCGGCGCGTGTCAAACCATCGAAGCCGAGCGGCGCGCTTGTGCTAGCGGCGTGGAGATGGTCGAGACGCAATTGTTCTTCGGCTTGAGCAAGAAGAGCGGCGAGATCTCGCCCGCCGAGTGGAAGGATTTTCTCAACCGCGATGTCGTGCCGCGTTTTGCGGAAGGATTTAGCGTTCTCGACGGGCACGGTTTTTGGCTGAGCACGGAAGCGAAACGCACGATTTCGGAGAAGAGCAAGGTGATCCTGCGCCTGCACCCCAAAGGAACGGCGCAAGATCAGGCGATTGGCGAGATCGTCGCGGCGTACAAGAAGCGGTTTGCGCAGGAGTCGGTGTTGCGCGTCGACGTTTCGGTGTGCGCGCAGTTCTGACTACCAAATGCGAACGCGGCTTTCCGGTGCAAGGTAGAGTTTGGCCGCCGGCTTGACGGCGAAGGCCTCGTACCATTCGTCCATGTTGCGCACGGTGCCGTTGGCGCGGAATTCGCCGGGCGAGTGCGGATCGGAGACGACTTGATTGCGCAGCGCTTCTTCGCGCTGCAGCTGGCGCCAGATTTGGGCGAAGCCCAAGAAGAAGCGCTGGATGCCGGTGAAGCCGTCGATGACCGGCGGCTCGGTGCCTTTGAGCGAGATCTTATAGGCTTCGAGCGAGACGTTGAGACCGCCGAGGTCGCCGATATTTTCGCCCAGCGTCAGACGGCCGTTGACGAAGAGGCCGGGCAGCGCTTCAAACTTTGAATATTGATCGGCGAGTTTGTCGGTGAGTTCCTTGAAGCGGCGCTCGTCCTCTTCATTCCACCATTTGCGCAGAATGCCCTTTTCGTCGGACTTCGCGCCTTGATCGTCGAAGCCGTGACCCATTTCGTGCCCGATGACGGCGCCGATGCCGCCGTAGTTTACGGCAGGGTCCGCATTCAGATCGAAGAACGGCGGCTGCAAGATCGCGGCGGGGAAGACGATCTCGTTCCACACCGAGCTGTAGTAGGCGTTGACGGTTTGCGGCGCCATGCCCCAATCGGCGCGGTCGGCGCCTTTGGCCAAGCGCTTTAGGTCGCGCGCGCGTTGGAAGGCACCCTCGCGGTTGCGGTTGCCGAAGGCGTCGTCCGCCTTGATCTCAAGTGCCGAATAGTCGCGCCATTTGTCGGGATAGCCGATCTTGACGTTGATCGTTTCGAGTTTGCGCAATGCCGCCTTCTTTGTGTCGTCGGTCATCCAGGACAATTTGGCGATGCGCGTTTTGTAGGCGGCGCGCAGATTTTCGACCAGCTGACCCATCGCGGCCTTCGCTTGCGGGCTGAAGTTGCGCTTGACGTATAGCTGACCCACCGCCTCGCCCAGTGCGGCGTTGAACGGGGTGCCGCTCATTTGCGAGACGGCGCGCTTCCAGCGATCGCGTTGTTGCGGCTGACCGGTGACCGTGCGTCCGTTAAACTCGAATGCCGCGTCGTCGAAAGCTTTCGGCAAAATGTCGGCATTCGCATTCAGATAGTGGAACGTCAGGTAAGCGCGCAGTGTCGGCAAGGGCGTGGTACGGAAGAGCTTCGCCAAGGCCTGCACCGCATCGAGCTGCACGACGATGAATTCATTGTGCGCGGGCGTGCCGAACGCCGCGAGGCCCGCCTCCCAGGGGAAGTCCGGCGCGAAGGCGAGAAGTTCGGCGCGCGACTTCGGATTGTAGGTCAAGTCGCGGTTGCGCGACTTCTCGCGCGGCCAATGCAGTTCGGCGATTTGGCGTTCGAGAGCCGTGATCGCCTCGGCGTGAGGTCCGGCATCGGCATAATTTGCAAGTTTCAGCATCGTTTCGACGTAAACGCGGTACTTCGCGCGGGCGTTGGCGAATTTCGCATCGTCTTTCAAATAGTAGTCGCGATCCGGCATACCGAGACCGGCTTGCGCGATGCCAATGATGTAAACGTCCGGCCGCTTGGCATCGAGCGTGACGCCCATGCCCACGGGAAGGTTGGCGCGGAAATCGGGTGCGCCTGCGAGCTTGACCAGGTCCTCATGGCTTTGCGCGGCGGCTATCCGTGCGAGATCGTCTTGCGCGGGCGCCAGGCCCTTCGCTTCGATCGCGGCGACGTCGAGGTAGGCGCGGTAGTAGTCGACGGTTTTGCGGTCGACGGTGCCGGGTCTTGGTGAAGATTTCTCCGCCGTCTCGATTGCATCGCGCACGTCGTCTTCCGATTTCGCGGCGAGGATGTTGAAGGAACCCCAACGCGAGCGGTCGGCGGGGATCTGCGTCGTCTTCATCCAGGTGCCGCCGACGTGACGGAAGAAGTCGTCGCCGGGTTCGATCGTGCGATCCATCGCGGCGAGATCGAGGCCCCAGGCGCCAATCGCCGGCTTGCCGGCGGCCGCGCGCGCCGCGTGCTTGAAGATGCCCTCGGCTAGCCCGAAGGCGGTCAA
Organism: Alphaproteobacteria bacterium; assembly: GCA_021413465.1. GTDB lineage: Bacteria > Pseudomonadota > Alphaproteobacteria > Micropepsales > Micropepsaceae > SZUA-430. Next base: position 21,822 of record JAIOQG010000169.1, read on the forward strand.
AGCTGCGGCGCCGGTCGCGCCCATGAGAATGGTACGGCGGCTCAATTGGATCGACATATCTAGCTACCCCCGGAGATCAAGTCGGTACAATGCGGCGGGGAGGCCGAGATTTCAACCGGCGGACGGGTGCTAGGCGGATCACCAAGTCGCGAGGAGTACGCGTTACGGCTGTTTCGACCAGAGCGTAACTGTGGCGGTTTGAGGATGGGGGCTGCTTTTCCGGTTGCGCTCCCTACCCCAAATTTCTTCTGAACAGCGCGAACAGGCGCTCCCAATGGCGTTCGGCGGCTGGTTTGTTGAAGACAGGGCGCATGGGGAAGGCGAAGCCGTGGTCCGTTCCCGGAAACAGTTCGACTTCGGCGTTGGTGCCGGCTTCTTTTAAAGCTTGGCGCAGCGGATCGATTTGGTCGAGCGGCATCCAGCGGTCGTGTTCGGCGCAGGCAAAATAGAGTTCGGCCGTTGCCTTCGCCGCCACGACATGCGGGCTGTCGGGCTTTTCGGTGATCAGACGCACGCCGTAGATCGAGGCTGCGGCTTTGATGCGATCGGGAAAGGTGGCGGCGGCGTTGATGGCGAATTGGCCGCTCATGCAATAGCCGACGGCGCCCATCGCGCCGGCACTCGCCGCCTTTTGCGTTTTGAGGAACGACATCATGCTTTGCGTGTCGTCCATGATTTTCGAGATCGACAGCGACTCCATCAATTCCATCATGCGTTTGCGTTCGGGCGCGTTGGGGTCGGCGGGCAAGGGGCCCAGTTCCATGACGCCGGAGCGGTAGTAGAGATTGGGCAGCAGCACGAAGTAGCCCGCGGTCGCAAAGCGGCGTGCCATGTCGCGCAGTTCCTCGCGGATGGCGGGGGCGTCCATGTAGAACAAGACGACCGGATATGGTCCGCCGCGTTCGGGGTGGCAGACGAACGTGCTCATCGCGCCGTCTTTGGTTTTGGTGTCGAGTTGCTGTTCGATCATGGGGCGCGGCTCCGTCGGGTCGTTTCAGAATGGGTATCCGGCCGGCGCGACGATCACAAGCAGGCTTCCCACAATCAAGAACTGCGCGGCGGCGTAGGTGACCCAGACGGCGACGTTGCTGAAGGGGAACGGCTGCTTAAATTTGCGCACGGCGATGAGCGAATCGGAGAGTGCAAACAACACGGCACCGGCGCCAAGCGTCCACGGCGCGCCGGGGATGGAAAGTGCGCTCGCGACCATCGCCATGATGACGGCGAAGTAAGCGAGCACCGGGACTTTCATGCGCCCCAGCGAAGGCAGCAACCACGCGATGAACGCGGAGGCGGCGCCGACGGCGACGAGAACGAGCGCGAGCGCCACACCGCGGGGCACGATGGCGTTGGGCAACATCACGCCGACATAAGCGATGTGGCCGGCGAGAAAGCTTGCCAAGCCGAGGACGAAGTAGCGTTCCTGCCGCTCAAGCGCGAGGAAGAAATCGCCGAGTGCGGAGAGTGCGAGCGCTAGGGTCAAGCCGGCGAGAAGCCAGGTCGATCCGGCGCCGAGATAGGTCAGCGGCAGCGGTGCGAGAATTGCGATCATGAAGGTTTTGAGCGCGGTTCGCATCGTGGATGGCGCCGTGTCCACGAAGCGCAGATAGACGATCGCCGCGAGAACGGAGGCCGCGGCAATTGTCACGCGCAGTGCGTCGAGCCCGTCTTGGCGGAGGAAAATGGCTTCGAGCATGGGGTCACGAACTTCAAGTGGACGATTTCGCGCATGTTACACCCCCTTCCCTTCCCGCCGCTATCAGTGTGACAAACCGCGATGGCCGCGCCGTTGATTCAATTGCAGAATATCCACCTGACGTTCGGGGGCGCAC
>JAIOQG010000101.1 GCA_021413465.1 Alphaproteobacteria bacterium
TCCGGAAGATCGCACCATGGAAACGGCGCTTGGGATATTCGGCGCCACGGACGCAAGTCCGTCGGCAGTCGAGAAACTCTTTACGCCGTATCGCGCACCGATCCAAAGCTTCGTCTATGCCAGCGATCAGGGCGACATCGGACTGATCTTGCCGGGCGCCATTCCGATGCGTCGCGCCGACAATCCGGTGAAGGGCTTGTTGCCCGGCAACGGGCGCGATCCGCGCTTCGACTGGCAGGGCCATATTCCGTACGCGGAGGGTCCGCATTGGGCGGGCCGCGAGAACGACATGTTTATCTCCGCCAACAACAACGTTGTGCCGCAGGGATATCCGCATCAGATCGCGCTCGACTTTGATCAGGAGCATCGCGCGCGGCGGATCAAATTTTTGCTGTCGAACCGAGACGAGCCCGACACAGTCACGAGTTTTCGCGCGATCCAACTGGACGACGGCGAGCAATTCGCGATGGATGTGTTGCCGCCGATGCTCGCGAGGACGTCGCTTGCGGACGAACGCGGACTGCGGGCACTCACACTGTTGAAGGCTTGGGACATGCACATGGCGCCGGAGCGCGCCGAACCTCTGATCTATGCGGCTTGGATGCGCCAATTCACGAAGGCGCTGGCGGCAGACGAACTCGGCGATTTGTTCGAACGCGTGTGGAGCGACCGACCGGATCTGGTGACGGCCTTGTTGAAGGGCGATCCCGTAGCCGTTTCGTTTTGCGACGACGTGACGACCAAAGACAATGCCGAATCCTGCGAGGCCATTCTTGCGAGCAGTCTCGATGCGGCGTTGAACGATCTCGCCGGTCGCTACGGCGGCGACATGAGCGCCTGGAGCTGGGGTACGGCGCATCAGGCGACGTTCTCGCACTCGCCCTTTGGATTCGTGCCGGTGTTGCGCGATGTGTTCGGTTTGCGTGAGGTCATGGGCGGCGGCAATTTCACCATTCAACGTGCATCCTATCGCGCGTCGAGCCGCGAACCGTTCGCCGCCGTGCATGGCAGCGGCTATCGCGCGGTCTACGATCTCGGCGCGCCGAATGCGTCGATTTTCATGATCGCGACGGGGCAAAGCGGGAATGTTTATTCGCCCTATTACGGCAATCTGGCGCCGCGTTGGGCGAAAGGCGAATACTTGGCGATGACGACGGGTGCGGCCGAAATTGAAAGCCACGCCGTGGCGACGCTAGTCCTTCAACCTTCGAGCTCGGTCAGTTCGCGGTAGCGGCCGCGAAAATAGACGAGCGGGTGACCGTGGCCGGCGTGGCCGAAGTCCAAAACGCGGCCGACGAAGATGATGTGGTCGCCGCCGTCGTGGCGCGCCTCGATCTGACATTCGAAATGGGCGATTGCGCTTTCGAGGATCGGTGCGCCATGCACACCCTCGCGTAGGGCTTCGCCCTTTAGCGCGGACTCGCCTTTTCGCGATAGGCGTTGCGACAGCGCGCGCGCCTCGCCGCTGAGAATGTTCACGGCGTAGTGTTTGACCTTCATGAAGGCTTGGAAGCGGTCGGACGCTTTGTCGAGGCTCCACAGCACAAGCGGCGGATCCAGGGACACCGAGGCGAAGGAATTGATCGTCAATCCCAGCGCCTCCCCGTCGGGGTTGCGTGCGGTAACGACCGCGACACCCGTCGCAAAATGACCCAGGGCGTCGCGAAAGGCGCGGGAAATGGGGTTCATCGACGTCCTTTTGGTACGCTCAAGGCCGCGTTAACGGCTGATCAGCAATAGTAGCATTCGGATCGACGTAAGGCTCGGGGCTGCCAAAGGCAAGTCCCGAAAATCAGCCGCATCGGCGCACATATTTGGGACGAAACCGACAGCCATGGCCGGCAACGACAGACCCATTGTCATCAAGAAGATCAAAAAGGGTGGACATGGCGGCCATCACGGCGGCGCGTGGAAAGTGGCCTATGCCGACTTCGTGACCGCGATGATGGCGTTCTTTCTCTTGATGTGGCTGATCAACACGACCACCCCGGAGCAGAAGCGCGGCATCGCCGACTATTTCGCGCCGGATTCGGTCAGCCGGTCGGAGTCGGGGACAGGAGCACTTTTGGGCGGAACCTCGGCGTCCGCCGACGGTCAAAAAGGGGAAGGCACACTCACCCTGCAGACGCAAACGCGCCCCCCGTCGCCATCGAAGGATGCCGAAGAGGATTCGAAGACTGCGAGCGGAGCCGCCTCACCGTCAACGGAACAGCAGGCGTTGCAGAACAAGGCCCTTGATCAAGCCGCAGCTCGGTTGCGCCAGGCGATGCAGGATCAGCCGGACCTGGCTGAACTTTCCAAACACGTACTCATCGATGAGACACCCGAAGGTGTCCGCATCCAACTTATCGATCAAGACGCAAGATCGATGTTCGAGCCGGGCAACGCCGAACCAACGCCGCGGGCGCAGCGCCTGCTGCAGGAAGTCGAGAAAGTCGCCAGCAATTTGCCAAATCGCATTTCGATCGCTGGGCATACGGATGGCGCCTCGTTTTCGGGGCCGGGCGGTTATTCGAACTGGGATCTTTCGTCGGCGCGTGCGAACGCAAGCCTCAAGGTGCTGACGGGCGCCGGACTTAACGAAGACAGGGTATTCGAAGTCACCGGCAAAGCCGGGTCCGAGCCACTTTACCCCGACAACCCAATTGCGTCGGCAAACCGGCGCATTAGCATCGTTCTGCTGCGCGAAGCGCCGGTTTTGCCTCCCGCCGATTAATTCAACTCTCACGGGCATAAATTTCCTCGCCCAACGCTGTTCTCAAGGCGGCCGGTCTGTGTGAGAGTTTGCGCCGTAAGCCTGCTTCGCGAGATTCGGCGGGCTTTTTTGGGCGGAGTGGCGCGTTTTGACCGAACAGTTGAGGACCCGATTTCCTCAGTTTTACCTGACCTCCCCTGCCCCTTGTCCTTACTTGCCGGGCCGGATGGAGCGGAAGGTTTTCACCCGCTTGTCGGGCGAGGTGGCGCGAACGCTCAACGATGCCCTGACGCATGCCGGCTTCCGGCGCAGTCAAAATATCGCCTACAAGCCTTCTTGCGAGGCCTGCCAAGCCTGCATTTCGGTGCGCGTCGTCGTGGATGCCTTTGAGCCGTCCCGGTCGTTTCAGCGGGTCACGGCGCGCAACGCCGACCTTGTAGGTGAGGTTGTGGATCCCTGGGCGACGGAAGAGCAATTTACGCTATTGCGCCGCTATCTGGACCAGCGGCACGAGGGCGGCGGCATGTCGGATATGACGATGTTCGATTACGTCGCGATGGTCGAGGATTCGGCCGTGGAAACGCACCTGGTCGAATACCGGCACCGGACGGGCTCCAATGCGGGCGATTTGGCAGCGGTGGCGTTGACGGACTTGCTCTCGGACGGGCTGTCGATGGTCTACAGTTTCTTTGGCCCGGAGCTAAGCCCGCGCAGTCTCGGCACCTTTATGGTTCTCGACCATATCGAACAGGCGCGAGCGCGGGCATTGCCCTATGTATACCTAGGCTATTGGATCGATGGCAGCCCGAAAATGAACTACAAGGCGCGCTTCGCCCCGTTGGAGGCGCGGACTCCGACAGGCTGGGCACCCTTGAAGCGAAGCTAAAGGCAACGCAAGCTGGTACCCTCATACGCGCTGCTTCGGTTTGAGGGGATTGGAGTGGCCGGCGTCCGCTAAAAATACCGCCTCCAAGGAATCGTCCGCGATGACGAACAATGTACGTTTGGCCATTCTTGTGGCCGCACTCGGGTATTTCGTCGATGTCTATGATCTGATCCTGTTCACGATCTTGCGCACGTCGAGCCTGCAAGACCTTGGATTCTCCGGCGATCAATTGGTCAGCGTCGGCGCGTATATCCTGAATTGGCAGATGGGCGGCTTTCTCATCGGCGGCGTTCTGTGGGGCGTGGTCGGGGACAAGATCGGACGCATCGAACTCCTCTTCGGGTCGATCCTGCTGTACTCGGTCGGGAATATTCTGAACGGTTTCGTGGGCCAGTTCGGTCCGGTGGTCGACGGGCTGATGTCGCCGATCGATCAATATGCACTGTTGCGATTC
>JAIOQG010000170.1 GCA_021413465.1 Alphaproteobacteria bacterium
GCTGGCGACAGCGATATCATCGCGAAACTCACGGCGGATTTGGCAAGCAGCGGTCACCCGGCGAACGTTGCGACACTGCGCCAACAGATTTCGAAGTTTCAACGCCAAGCCTGGCGCGAGACGGCCTCGACGGATTAACCCTTGGAAGTTCGAACTGTCCAACTTGAGCCTTGGCCGGACAGTCAAATTGCAGGCGCGAACATCGCAACCGCGGAGCGGCGGATCGTGAACCGCGCCGGCGTGAAAGTGACCAAATCGCCGTCTGTGTTGATGGGACGCGGTCGGCGGGTGCGAATTTCAAATTCCGTGCAACGTGCGGTGCGCACCTCGCGCCAAGCGCCGTGGACGCCGCGCCTGAACGCTGGCAGCATGAGAGCAAGTTTCCACACGCCTGAAACCTCCAGGCTGTAGAGATCCAAGTGCCCATCGTCGATCGCAGCCGACGCTTCCACAATCGACCCGCCGCCGTAGTGCCTGCCGTTGCCGACGGCGATTTGTAGCGTTTTCACACGCACGTCGCCGGTCTTCATGGCAATCACGGCGCCGAATGGCCGCGCCGAGAGGAGAGCCTTCATCGCAGCCAGAGCGTAACTGAAGCGGCCCCAACGGCGCTTGGCTTCCCGCGAAAGACCGCGAGCGATGTCCGCACTCAGTCCAAGGCTAGCCACGTTGAAAAACAAATGCCCGTTGACGTCGCCCACATCGAGCCTTCGGGTGTGGCCGGCAACGATGACCGCCGCCGCCTCGCTTGGGTTGAGCGGGATATTGAGCGTCCGCGCCAGATCGTTTGCCGTCCCCATGGGCAGAATACCCGCCGGCAGTCCCGTTTCTACGAGGCCATGCGCCGCTGCATTGACCGTTCCGTCCCCGCCGCAAACGACGACGAGGTCGATACCCTTTCTGCGTCGAACGATATCCGGCGAGACCTCGGCGGCCGAGGCGAACTGCTCGATGGACACTTCTATACCGCCGCGCTCGAAAATCTTTAGCGCTTGGTCCAACGGAGCGCCGCCCGAGCGGGCGTTGGGGTTGACCAACACGAGCGCCCGTCGCCGCGCGGTTGCACCGATCTCACTGCTCATGGGTTGGGGCGTTGCCATCACGCAAAGACATGGCGCGCCTGCTGCGAAGATCAACAGAGCCATCGCCAAGCCTGTCGGACTGTGACATCACACACGTCTTGAACGAGGGGACATCATTATGGCGAAACGGCGTGACGCGGGCAGCAACAAACCCTTCGACATCGTCTTGTGGGGGGCCTCCGGCTTTGTCGGCGCCCTGATCGCCGAATACCTGACCGAAAATGGCGGCGACGCCAAGTGGGCGCTTGCCGGACGCAACCGCGAAAAGCTCGATGCATTAAAGGCGAAGCTCGGCAAGAAAGCTGCCGACGTACCGGTTCTCGTTGCGGGGACGAACGATCTGGACGCCCTCGTCGCCCAAACCAAGGTCGTTCTCACCACCGTCGGCCCTTATGCGAAATATGGGTCCGAACTCGTCGCCGCCTGCGCCAAGAACGGCACGGACTATGTCGATCTCGCCGGCGAGACGCCGTGGCTTCAACGTATGATTGATGCGCACCAGACCGAGGCCGAAGAAAGCGGCGCCCGCATCGTGCCCTGCTGCGGCTTCGACTCGATCCCTTCCGACCTGGGCGTTTTGTTTCTGAACAACGAGATCGAGAAGCAAACCGGCGCACCGGCAACCGCGATCAAGATGCGCGTCAAGGCGATGAAAGGCGGCGCGAGCGGCGGCACGATCGCCAGCATGGTCAACATTATCGAAGAAGCCACCCGCGACAGGGCCGTGGCGCGCCTATTGTCGAATCCTTACGCGCTGAACCCGAAGGACGAACGCAAAGGCCCGCCTCAGCCCGGCGCGACGCCGGTTGAGTACGACCCGGATGCGCAGGCATGGATCGGCCCCTTTGTCATGGCCGCAATCAACACGCGCGTTGTGCATCGCTCCAACGCGCTCATGAACTATGCCTACGGCCGCGACTTTCGCTACGACGAAGCAATGATCACCGGCACCGGCGTTCTCGGCGGCGCCGCATCGGTGGCTTTGACCGGCGGTCTTGGCGCATTTGCCGCCGCCACGGCCTTCGGCCCGACACGCAACTTGTTGACGCGCTTTGTCTTGCCGAAGGCGGGAGAGGGGCCTTCGGCGGCGGCGCGCGAAAGCGGCATGTTCGATTTGCTGTTCTTCGGCAAAGCAAAGGACGGCCGCACCTTCAAGGCGCGCGTCACCGGCGACCGCGACCCCGGCTATGGCTCGACCGCAAAAATGATCTCGCAAGCCGCACTCTGCCTCGCCAACGACATCGACTCCAAAGACGTGGCCGGAGGCCTATGGACCCCAGCCTCCGCGATGGGCACGAAGCTGATCGAACGCCTCAGGCGCAACGCGGGCCTGACATTCGAAATCCTGAGCAATTGATTGCGAGAGAATTGAATCTCAAGCCGGCAGCGTGTCGACCAAGGCCGTCAACCGCTCCATCGACGCAATCCGAATGGCGTCGCCGTCGCACTCCACGCCAAACGCGCGCAGTTTCTTGAGCGTACGCGAAAACGTCTCCGGCTTGATGCCGAGCCGTTGCGCAACCTCTTTCTTCATGCCGGGAAGCACCAAGGTCGCAGGCCCTTTGCTGCGATCGGCTTGCGAAATGAGAAAATGTGCCAAACGCGCCGTGGCCCCATGCGTTTTGATTTCCTTGATCTGTGTAATCAAGGCGCGCCAATTTTGCGACAACACTCGTGCACAGCGCGCAGCGAGGGCCGCGTCTTCGTTCATGAGCGCACGCAGTTTCGACGCCGGCACAAGCAACGCCTGACCGTCTGAGCTGGCGCGTGCGCTAAGCAAATAGGGCATGCCCAGTATCGCGGCCGGCAACAGCACGCTTTCACCGGGCCCGTAAAATTCGATCACGGCCTCATGCCCTTCCGCACCGCTTACAAGGACAATCCCTCCCTCGAGGAAGCTGTAAACGAAGTCGGGCTCTTCGCCCTCGCGAAACAGAAAGCCGTGATTGCTAAAGCGCTGGACACCGGCTGCTTCAGCAATGCGGGCAAGCGTTGCGGCGGGTAGGCCTTCGAACAAGGTGATCTTGTTCAGTAACGGCACGTGAAGATGACCCAATCTGACGCGTCCTTTCCAGCTAAGCGCGGCCGTTCGCAGGCGATCGCCACACTGCGAAGCTTCGGGTCTGTGCGTGAGTTATGCCCTGATTTGGATCAAGGACGGTGCGGCCGGCGGCCGGCTGACGCGACATTCTGGCTTGCGGCGCATGAGCTTGACATAGGTCAAGGCCGGGACCCGGCGACCTCATCATATTGCGACGCAGAACGTCCCTAGACCAATCGCGAGGCGCGACATGCAGCCGGCCCCGAGTAACGCAGAATTTCGCCTCGACTTGTTCGCAGTACCGGCGGTGCTGGTGTCCTTCTTGCTGCTCGGGTTCTTCGTCGCGGCGAAGACGCCCGATCCTTTGATGGCGCTCCAGGCATGGACGTTTATGGCGGGGATTGGCGTCGCGCTTTTCTGGCTGGTGCAGCACTACAAAAACGGCATCCCTGACGATGATCGCTCCGCCTATGCAAACGACATCGTAAAGGCCGGAGTCATCGCCTCAATGTTTTGGGGCATTGCCGGAATGCTGGTCGGCGTCATTATCGCCCTCCAACTCGCCTTTCCGACGATTTTCTATTTCCCGGACTTTCCCTTCACGAATTTCGGACGGCTGCGGCCGCTGCACACCTCGGCCGTCGTTTTCGCGTTCGGCGGCAACGTGCTGATCGCAACGTCGTTCTATGTCGTTCAGCGCACCAGCAAAGCCCGCCTCGCCGGAGGCCTGTGGCCGTGGTTCGTGTTCTGGGGCTATCAGACATTTATCTTGGTTGCAGGCACCGGCTATCTCATCGGCGTGACGCAGGGCCGCGAATATGCCGAACCCGAGTGGTACATGGATCTTTGGCTCACGCTCGTGTGGGTCACGTATCTTCTCGTGTTCCTCGGCACGCTGTGGAAGCGCAAAGAGCCGCACATTTACGTCGCGAACTGGTTCTATCTCGCGTTCATCGTCACGGTCGCGATGCTCCACATCGTGAACAACCTCGCCGTGCCGGTGTCGTGGCTCGGGATCAAGAGCTATTCCGCATTCGCAGGCGTTCAGGACGCGCTGACCCAGTGGTGGTACGGCCACAACGCCGTCGGCTTCTTCCTGACGGCGGGCTTCCTCGCCATTATGTACTATTTCATCCCGAAGCAGGCGCAGCGGCCGGTCTATTCGTACCGCCTGTCGATCGTGCATTTTTGGTCGCTAATCTTCATCTACATCTGGGCCGGACCTCACCACCTTCACTACACGGCGCTGCCGGTCTGGGCGCAAACACTCGGCATGACGTTTTCGATCATGCTGTGGATGCCGTCATGGGGCGGCATGATCAACGGTTTGATGACGCTGTCGGGCGCATGGGACAAACTGCGCACCGATCCGATTTTGCGCATGCTGGTCGTCTCGGTAGCCTTTTACGGCATGTCGACGTTCGAAGGGCCGGTCATGTCGATCAAGGCGGTGAATGCGCTGTCGCACTACACCGACTGGACAATCGGCCATGTCCATTCCGGTGCGTTGGGCTGGGTCGGCTTCGTGTCGTTCGGCGCGCTCTACTGCCTGACGCCGTGGCTATGGAAGCGTCAGCGCTTGTATTCCATGTCGCTCGTGGAGTGGCACTTCGGGATCTCGACCATTGGCATCGTCTTCTACATCACCTCGATGTGGGTCTCCGGCATCATGCAAGGCTTGATGTGGCGCGCCTATAACGACTTCGGCTTCCTTGAATACTCCTTCGTCGAAACGGTCGAAGCCATGCACCCGTATTACATCATTCGCGCCTTCGGCGGACTGCTCTACCTCACGGGCACGTTGATCATGGCTTACAATCTGTGGCGAACGATCAGGGGCGACGTACGCGCATCTGAGCCCTTGGCATTGGGGCCGCAAATGACGCCGCAATTGGCAACGGCTTAGGGAGCGCGACAAATGTTCAATCACGGCATACTGGAGCGCAATTCGCTGCTTCTGGTCGTCGGCATACTCATTGTCGTCGCCATCGGCGGCATCGTGGAAATCGCGCCGCTGTTCTATCTCGAAAGCACGATCGAGAAAGTCCAAGGCATGCGGCCCTACACGCCGCTGGAATTGACCGGGCGCACCATCTACGTGCGCGAAGGCTGCTACCTCTGCCACAGCCAAATGATTCGCCCGCTGCGTGACGAAGTCGAACGCTACGGTCATTACAGCCTCGCGGCGGAAAGCATGTACGACCATCCTTTCCAGTGGGGTTCAAAGCGCACCGGTCCCGATTTGGCGCGCGTCGGCGCCAAGTATTCGGACGAATGGCATCGCGCCCATCTTGCCGACCCGCGCTCGGTGGTGCCGGAGTCGGTCATGCCGCCCTATGTCTTTCTCGCAAACGCGGACATCAACGTCGACACGATCGCGGACGCCCTCAAAGCCGGCAGCATGGTGGGCATGCCCTATAGCGACGACATGATCGCAAACGCGAAAGCAGACCTGATCGCCCAGGCAACGCCCGACGCCGACGGCATCGACGCCTTCAAGAAACGTTACGCCAAAGCCGAAGCGCGCGATTTTGACGGCGACCCGAAACGCGTCACTGAGATGGATGCGCTGATCGCCTACCTGCAGATGTTGGGCACGCTCGTGGACTTTAAGACCTATCAGGCCGACGCGCCTGAGAACCGGCGGTAAACCATGGACTACGACACGATTTCGACGTTCTCGAAAAGCTGGGGCCTAGTCTACTTGGTCGGATTATTCCTGGGCGTTTGCATCTACGCCTTCTGGCCGCGCAACCAAGCGAAATTCGACAAGGCCGCCCGCGTGCCGCTTGAAGAGGATGACCGCTAATGTCCCGCAAAGAGATTGATCAGGCGACAGGTACTGAAACGACCGGTCACGAATGGGACGGCATCACCGAACTGAACACTCCGCTGCCGCGCTGGTGGCTGTGGGTGCTCTACGCCTGCATCGTTTGGGCAGTCGGGTATTGGATTCTCTATCCCGCGTGGCCGACTTTGACCGGATACACCCCGGGCATCCTTGGACAGTCGCAACGCGACGACGTGGCTCAAGCCATGCTGCAATTGAAATCGAGTCGCGAAGCGCAGGGGCGCTTATTGGCCTCCGCGACGTTGCAACAGATCGAGGCTGATCCCAATCTGCTCCAGTTCGCGCGCGAGGCGGGAAAGTCCGCGTTCGGCGATAACTGCGCCACCTGTCACGGCTCAGGCGCGCAGGGCTTCAAGGGCTATCCCAACCTCAACGACGACATCTGGCTATGGGGCGGAACGCTGGACGATATCAAGCACACGATTCAAGTCGGCGTTCGCTCGACGCACCCCGACGCACGGCAATCGCAAATGCCCGCCTTCGGCCGCGACGCACTCCTCGAACCCAAGCAGATCGCCGATTTGACGGAATATGTCGTGTCGCTATCGGGCGGCAAAGCCGACGCGGCCGCAGTCGCCCGCGCGGAGCCGCTGTTCAAGGAACAATGCGCCGCCTGTCACGGTGACGACGCCAAGGGCAAGCGTGAGTTCGGCTCTCCGAATCTCACCGATCGCGAATGGCTCTACGGTGGAACAAAAGCCGATATCCAAGCGCAGATCGTCAACGGCCGCGGCGGCGTAATGCCCACCTGGGGATCCCGCCTTGATCCGATGACGATCGATGCGTTGGCAGTATACGTTCACAGCCTCGGCGGCGGTGAATAGCAACCGGGCGGCGCGCAAGCGTCTGGTGAGTGCGTGATGAACGCGAACCTCGTATCGACACTGAAGACGGTGGCGGCGGAAACGAACGCGCTCGCGGCCGAAGGCGTGCATCGCGTCGATGCGCAAGCCACGAACAGCGCGGCGGTGCGCAAAGACTATGTTGCGCGCGTGCCCATCTACCCGAAGCTCGTGAATGGTGAGTTTCGCCTGCTGAAATGGATCGGCATGGCGATGATGCTCGGCGTCTATTACGGATTGCCGTGGCTCAGATGGGACCGCGGCGGCACGGCGCCGGATCAAGCCGTATTGGTCGACCTTGTGCGTGAGCGTTTCTATTTCTTCTGGATCGAGATTTGGCCGCAAGAAGTCTACTACGTCACCGGGCTTCTAATCCTTGCATCGTTCTTGCTGTTCCTGGTGACGGCGCTCTTCGGCCGCGTCTGGTGCGGCTATGCCTGCCCGCAAACCGTATGGACCGACCTCTACATCCTCGTCGAACGCTTGATCGAGGGCGATCGCAGCGCGCGCATCCGCTTGGACAAATCGCCGTGGACGCTCGACAAAATCGGCAGAAGAGCTGCAAAGCACACCGCGTGGCTGTTGATCGCGGCGGCAACGGGCGGTGCCTGGATTTTCTATTTTCACGACGCGCCGACCTTGGCCGCCAATCTCTTCGAAGGCACAGCCGACACCACGGCTTACTTGTTCCTCGGCATTCTGACCTTCACCACCTATTGGCTCGCCGGTCATATGCGCGAACAGGTGTGCACGTATATGTGCCCCTGGCCGCGCATTCAGGCGGCATTGGTCGATCATGAAACCCTGATGGTCACCTACCGAACCGATCGCGGCGAGCCGCGCGGCGCGCACAAGAAGGGGCAACCATGGGAAGGGCGCGGCCATTGCATCGACTGCAATCAATGCGTCGCCGCCTGTCCGATGGGTATCGACATTCGCGATGGCGATCAGCTCGAATGCATCAACTGTGCCCTTTGCATCGATGCGTGCAATGACGTGATGAAGCGCGTCAATCTTCCGCGCGGGCTCATCGCCTACGACACGCACGATAACATCGAACGGCGCCGAAAAGGCCAAAAGGCGCGCATCAGGCTCATTCGACCGCGCGTCATTCTATATGCGGTCATGTTGACGCTCGTCGCCGGCGTGATGTTGTTCGGTCTATCGACGCGGGCGACGGTCGACTTGAACGTGCTTCGCGACCGCAATCCCACTTTTGTGCGCCTAGCGGACGGCGCCATACGCAATGCCTATACTGTGAAGGTGTTGAACCGCGGCGAGACTGCGCGCAAGTTTTTACTGTCGATAGACGGCCCGGCCGGCCTGGACGTCAAGATCGTCGGCATCGAAAAAGTGGCAGCGCCTGTCGAGCTCGAAGTGCCTGCCGACCGGCTCAGAACGTTGCGCGTCCTGATCACGATTCCGGCGCAATCACTGACCGAAGAGTCGATGCCGGTCGCATTTCACGTCACCGATGCCGCCATCGGTGAAGTACGATCGACGTCTACGGTATTTTTATCGGAGGAGGACGAGGAATGATCCGGGAGCTCAAGGGTTTTCACGTCCTGCTCATGATTCTCACCTTCTTCGGCGTCACCTTCGCCGTCAACATAGCGCTCGCGACATTCGCGATCTCGTCCTTCTCGGGTGAAGACGTGTCTACGCCTTATCAACGAGGACTCGAATACAACCAAACGCTCGCCGCGCGTTCGGCGCAGCGCGACCTTGGATGGACCGCGACCATCAGCCTGGCGCGCGACGCCAAGACGAACGGCGTCGTCGCGGTTTCGATCGTCGGCAAGGACGGCGCCCCGCGCAGCGGCCTCAAAGTAGAAGCGATGCTGCGACGGCCGACGGATGCGAAATTCGATCAGACGATTGCTTTGCAGTCAGTCGGCGACGGCGAGTATCGCGCCGCCGTGGGCACGCTCGCCGAAGGTCAATGGGACGTCATCGCGCGCTCCGCCGCGGAAGACGGAACTCCATTCGAAGCGCAGCGCCGTTTCGTACTTCAATGACCGCCGCCACCTTCAGCCAAGCTTTGAACATCGACCCGGCGCCGTTTGTGCGCCGGGACGCCAAGGGCGCCTCTCGGCTTGAGCTCGCTGTCAAAGGCATGCGCTGCGCGGGCTGCATCGCGAAAATCGAACGCGGCATCAACGCGCTGCCCGGCGTCGAGGACGCGCGCGTCAATTTGTCGACCGCCAAACTGAGCGTCCGTTGGCGCGAAGGCCGCACATCAGCGGCCGCAATCGTTGCCCGCGTCAACGAGCTTGGCTTCGAGGCGTTTCCCTACGATCCGGACTCGCTTCTCAGGCACGACGAAGACGAAGGCCGCTTCCTGTTGCGCTGCCTTGCCGTCGCGGGATTTGCCGCGTCGAATGTGATGTTCCTTTCGATCTGCATTTGGGCGGGTCTCGACGGCGAAATGGGCGAGGGCACGCGGACCCTATTTCATTGGCTATCGGGATTGATCGCGATACCGGCGGCGCTTTATGCGGGCCGCCCGTTCTTCCGCTCCGCTTTCGCAAGCCTTGCCGTCGGGCGCGCCAATATGGACGTGCCGATTACCTTGGGCATCCTGTTGGCACTCGGCCTGAGCGTCGCCGAGGCGTTGCAGGGCGGTCGCTATGCTTATTTCGATGCCGCCGTCAGCTTGCCGTTTCTGCTTTTGATCGGGCGCTATCTCGATCATGTGCTCCGACGCAAGGCGCGCGCAGCTGCGCTCGATTTGGCCGCCATGCAAACGGTCACGGCCACGCGCATCCAAGGCGACGGCCGAACCGAAACCGTGGCGGCGCGCGACATTGCCCCCGGCGACCGCTTGCTGCTGGCGGCCGGTGACCGAGCGCCGGTTGATGTTGTCGTCGAGACCGGCGCAAGCGAAGCGGACGTGTCCTTGGTCACCGGGGAAAGCCTGCCTGTCGCGGTGAAACCCGGCGAGGCGCTGCGCGCCGGATCCGTCGTTCTCGGCCAATCGCTGACCGTGAAAGCAACGGCCCGTGTGCAGGACTCGCTCGTCGCCGAAATGGCGCGCCTTTTGGAAGCGGGCCAACAAACCAGAGGTCGCTACGTCCGTTGGGCCGACCGCGCGTCGGCGCTCTATGTCCCCACCGTTCACGGGCTCGCGCTCGCTGTTTTGATCGGCGGCATGAGTTTTGGATTGGAATTCAGCGTCGCGCTCACGAACGCAATCGCGCTCCTGATCATCACATGCCCCTGCGCCTTGGGCCTTGCCGTACCCGCCGTGCAGATCGTCGCCACGAGCCGACTTTTCCGGGCGGGCCTGCTGGTCAAATCGGGCGACGCGCTGGAGCGTCTCGCAGAAGCAGACGTGGCCGTGTTCGACAAGACGGGCACGCTCACCTTCGGCCATCCTGTCCTGAAAAATGCCGCGGCGATTCCGTCGACTAAACTCGCGCTTGCGGCATCGCTCGCGCGCGCCAGCAAACACCCGTTGTCCCGCGCGCTTGCCGTCGCCTTCGGTTCCGGCAGCGTGGCGGCCGATGTGCGGGAAACGCCGGGCGAGGGGTTGGAAGCGCAAGTCGACGGTGCGCGTATCAGGCTTGGCCGCACCGAATGGATTGGCGCCGCGCCGGGACCGGACTCGCAGGAACTGGTCTCGAACGACAGCCATCTGTGGCTGCGCGAAGGCGACGCCGTCCCCGTGCGTTTCGACTTCGAAGACCAACTCCGCCCGGATGCCGCAGACGTCGTTGCGGCGATAGGGCGCCGGGGCCTGCGGGTCGAAATGCTCTCCGGCGACCGCCAAGCCCCCGCGCGTGCCGCCGCCGAACGGGCAGGGATCTCAAATTGGCACGCTGCGAACGACCCGAAGCAAAAGGCGGAATACTTGGAAACGCTGCGGGCCCAAGGATTGCGCGTACTCATGGTGGGCGACGGTTTGAACGACGCCGCCGCGCTGGCGCTGGCGCATGTTTCGATTTCACCGGGCACCGCGGCGGACGCCAGTCAGTCGGCGGCGGACATGATCCTGCAAAGCGACGCGCTCACGCCTATTGTCGAGGCGATCGATATCGCGCGCGCCGCGCGCCGGCTTGTGTTTCAAAACTTCGCCTTTGCCGCCGTCTACAACGCACTCGCCGTACCGCTGGCGGCGTTCGGACTGGTCACGCCCTTAATCGCGGCCGTTGCGATGTCGGCATCCTCGCTGATCGTCATGCTGAACGCTTTGCGTTTGTCTAGGCGCGGATAAGCCCATGGATGCATTCCTCGTTCTTACCGTGGCTGCAATTGTTCTGGGTGCGCTTGGCGTCGCGCTGTTCTTCTGGACGCTTAAATCCGGCCAATACGACGACATGGACGGCGCGGCGGAACGCATCCTCATCGACGACGAGGAAGACTGAGCGCGCTATTTGTCGACGATGACGGCGCGATAAGCGTGCCACGTGGCATGCCCGAGCAACGGGAACACGACGATCAGGCCAAGGAACAAGGTGACGGTCCCGAACGCCGTAAACAGCGCCACCAGCCAGGCCCACAGCAACATCGGCCCCGGATACTGCACAACGGCGCGCACGCTCGCCAGGATCGCCGTGATCGCATCGACGTCGCGGTGCATCAGCATGGGCACGGAAATCGCGCTGATGGCGAAGGCGGCAAGTGCCAGCGCGCCGCCAACGACCGTCCCGACGCTGAGCATGGTCAAGCCCGCCGTCGTCGTCAG
>JAIOQG010000171.1 GCA_021413465.1 Alphaproteobacteria bacterium
TGCGCCGCTTTCTCCACCTCTTCAAGCGACCCGGGCGCCGCCGGCAATTCGCGCGGCATGGCGATCGTCGAACGCAAGCGATCGCCCTTCGCGTCGATACAGGCATTCACCCGCGCAGGCTCGCCCGCCGGCGTTTCCGCCATGATCGGCAAGCTGCCCACGACTTGCTCGTAAGCGCGCCAGCTGTCGAGCAAGTCGGCCAGATTGGCAATGCACACCGCCCGCGCCGCTTCGATTGCCGCCAGCGTTTGATCCACGTCGCTGTCCGTCGCGCGTTTGTTGTCGCGCCGCGCAATCGTTTCCTGCAGCAAATCCTGCAACAGCTGAACGTCCTGGCGCACGATATCGAGCACCCTCTCGTTGCGCGCCACATCGACATAGGCGATCACCGCGTCGAGCAGCACTTCCTGCTCCTTCACGCGCAAGTCCGCCCGCGCCCCGCGCACGCGAGCCAGAGCTTGATATTTCGCGGCCGCATTTCGCCCACCGGTGAACAACGGTTGCGTCGCCACCACGTCGCCCGACCACGTCTCGCTGCGCGTGTTGAATTTGCCATATTCATTTTTGCGCGTTTCCGAAGAACGCTCGACTTCCGCTTCCAGCGAAACCGACGGCCGCCAGCGCGCATTGGCTTGGCTGACCCCTTCGTCGACCTCGCGCAATTTCGCCCGTGCCGCGGCCAGATCGGGATTGGTCTGATAGGTTTTGACGAGCGCCTCGTTCAGCGTCTCCGCCTGCGCCCCCAGCGCTGCCAGCGCCACAAACACACAACTCCAACCGCCCCTTAGCCCGGCGGCCCGCATCAAAGCCCAGTCCATTCCGTCCCCCAAGTCCCCGAGGGCGGACGCTAACGACGAAGCACGCCACAACGAGAGGCCGGAATTGATCCAGATTCCGACATACAGCGCCTCCACCTGCGCCAGGACCTAGCTGTAGAGTTTGCCTAACTTAGGGTTGAGTGTTTGTGTGAACACAGCCACAGGTGTGGACAACTTATTTCAACCGCCCATTGTTTATCTCGGCGCTGTTCGCCGGCAGGCTGAAGATCATCCCATCCTCGCCCATAGTGATCGGCCCATCGAACGCCGCCCCCGTGCCCTTCAGGAAAAGCGCATTGAGATAGGCGACCGGCACTGCGGGAACGATATGCGTCAACACCAACGCTTTCACCCCCGCACGTTTGGCGATCTGCGCCGCCTCAACCGGGCTCGTGTGATAGTTGAGAATGTCGTTGAAGATTTTCGCCGCCCGCTTGTTGCCGGACTGCGCCAACGCCGCACCGATCGTCTCCACCATCTCCCGGTTCAACGCTTCGTGCACCAATAGATCGGCACCCGTCGCCACGCGCACCAAATTCTCCGACGGCTTCGTGTCGCCGCTGATCACAACCGACCGCCCCTTATAGTCGAAACGATAGCCAACGGCGGGCTCGATCGGCGCGTGGTCGACGGTGAACGCAGTGACTTTCAAGCCGTCATTCTCGAACACGACAACCGACTGCACTGCAGGATCGATCGAAAACGGCCG
Source organism: Alphaproteobacteria bacterium (assembly GCA_021413465.1). Classification (GTDB taxonomy): domain Bacteria; phylum Pseudomonadota; class Alphaproteobacteria; order Micropepsales; family Micropepsaceae; genus SZUA-430. The sequence continues at coordinate 1,528 of JAIOQG010000171.1, forward strand.
CGCCTCGCCACCTGCACCCGAAGGCGGATTGATGTCGGCGCCGTGATGCGCCACGCGATAGCCGTCGTCGGCAACGTAGGCCGCGTTGAAACCGGCGATGACGGCTTCAACTCCCGATGGCCCGTACACCGGCAAGGGCGCGGCGTTCCCGCCCCCGGCCCAGCGCAACATCATCATCTCGCCAAGGCCGTCGATATGGTCGGAATGGAAATGCGTCAGCAGCACGGCTTCAACGGCCCCGGTCGGCAAACCCATCGGCCCAAAATTGCGCGCCGCGCCGCTTCCCACGTCAACGACGAATAGCCGCTTGCCCGCGATCACCGCCGTACACGGCCCCATGCGCGTTGCGTCCGGCATAGGCGAACCCGAGCCGCACAACGCGACATGCAACCCATCCGGCAAAGTTGCCGTCACGTTGCGTCCCACGACCTGCGACACGACGCGCTGAAACACTGCCGCGCCTATCTCGACGCGAAACACGTAGCCCACCGCCGCAGCCGCGCCCGCCAGCACGATCAGAGCGATGAACAGATTTCGAATGATCCTCACGTCACGTCCCCCACTATCGAATAATCTGACTCAAAAATTCCTTCGTCCGCTCGCTCTTAGGGTTGGAGAAGAACTCCTCCGGCGGCGCGATCTCGACGATTTCCCCGTGATCCATGAATACCACACGGTTCGCGACCGTGCGTGCAAAGCCCATCTCGTGCGTGACGCACAGCATCGTCATGCCGGTCTCGGCAAGCTCCACCATGGTTTCGAGCACTTCCTTGATCATCTCGGGATCGAGCGCCGAGGTCGGCTCGTCGAACAGCATGATGCGCGGTTCCATGGTTAAGGCCCGCGCGATCGCCACCCGCTGCTGCTGCCCGCCCGAGAGCTGACCCGGATACTTGTTCGCCTGATCGGGAATATGCACGCGCTCGAGATACTTCATCGCCAACTCTTCCGCGTGGCGCTTCGGCATCTTCTTCACCCACATCGGCGCCAGCGTGCAATTCTCCAGCGCCGTCAGATGCGGGAACAGATTGAATTGCTGGAACACCATGCCGACATTGGCGCGCACCGCTTCGACCTGGCCCACTTCCTCGGTCAACGCCGCACCTTCGACGACGATCTTGCCTTCCTCGTGCCGCTCGAGCCCGTTGATGCAGCGGATCAACGTCGATTTGCCCGATCCCGACGGCCCGCAAATAACCAGCCGCTCGCCGCGCGCCACGACCAAGTCGATATCCTTCAAGACATGGAAGGCTTTGAACCATTTGTTGAGCCGAGAAATCTCGACGGCATTCGGTACCTCGCTCACCGCCGCTCCCCCGCGTTCAAAACGCCTTCCATATGCTTGGCATAACGCGACATGCTGAAACACCTCGCCCAAAACCAAGCGCCCGCAAAGGCGTATCCGGTGAACGCCGTGTTCGGCGTCGCCCACGACGAGTCCGACGTACCCGACTGCACGATGCCCAGTAGATCGAAAAACCCGATGATCGACACAAGCGACGTGTCCTTCAACAGACCGATGA
>JAIOQG010000172.1 GCA_021413465.1 Alphaproteobacteria bacterium
GGCCAGCGGAATATGGCTCTCGCCCGTTAGTAAGCCGGATGTGGGATCGACACCAATCCACCCGGCCCCCGGCAGATACACTTCGACCCACGCATGCAGATCCGTGAAGTCGTGGTCCGTGCCCGGCGGCCCGTCGAGCGAAACCAGGTCGGGCTTCAATTGAATCAAATAGCCGGAGACGAACCGCGCCGCGAACCCCAGGTGCCGCAAGGTCTGCACCAACAGCCAACTCGAATCCCGGCACGAGGCGGTCGCACGTTCGAACGTTTCCTCCGGCGTCTGAACGCCGGGCTCCATGCGCACCACATACCCGATCTCTTTGGCGATGCGCGAGTTGATCCCCACGACAAAATCGATCGTGCGCATCCGCTCACGCGAAATAGAATTTAAAAACGCGCGCAAGCGCGGACCCACCGGATCGGTGTGCCGATAGATCGAAAGATCGGCGCGAATGTCTTCCGCATAGTCGAACGGCCAGGTCTCGGCGTCCTCCTCGACGAAGAAGTCGAACGGATTGTACACCGTCATGTCGGCGACGAGATCGACCTCGATCTTGAACTCGCTGACGGGCTCGGAAAACACGAACCGTGCCAACCAATTGGTCCGGCTGTGTGGCGCCGGCCTAAGCCGGATGATCTGCGGGCTCAGCGTGACCGGCTTGTCATAGCGGTAGTGGGTTAGGTGATATAGGCTGGCTTTGATCGACATGTTGTCCCTTGCCCTGTCCGGCAGCGCGCGCCGAACAGGTTCTGAGGAAACCATAGTCGAATGCCGAGGCGCGCGCCTTCAAAACAAGCGGCCGACGCACAAAGTTTGTGCAAACTTACGCTCAGCTCTTCATGCGCATCGCGCCCAGAAAGTCGCGCTTTCCCAGCGGCACGCCGTTCAGGCGCAAGATGTCGTAAGCCGTCGCTGCGTGAAAATAGAAATTGGGCAGTGAGAACGACATCAGGAAGCCCTCCGCCGTGAACGGTATTTTCATCTCGCGCATCTGAAAGACCATATCGCGGCCTTCAAGCGCATTCACTTCGTCAGGTGCTAACTTTGCAAGCGCGTCTCGCGTGTCCGTCACGACGTTCTGCAAGCCCTTATAGTCGAGTTCAGGCATGGTACCCGGTGGCGAGAACACACCTTTCTTGACCCCTTCGATGGCGCCCAGCGAGTGAGCGGCAACGGACAAGACTTGAAATTTGAGCGGCAACATATCCGGTACGAGCCGTGTTTCGACTAGATCGTTCGGGTCGATGTTGTTCTTGATGAAGTGGGCGTGCCCGCGCTCCAGCACGCCGGCAACGCCGCCCAGTGTTTGAAGGTAGCTCGCGACGCTCAAGTCGTAGAGTGAAATCGCCATTGCCGTTTTCTCCCGTTTTGTTCGGACGAACGAATAAAGCCAATCCGGCAATTTCACAAGGAAACCGGCGTAACGTTAGGAAAATGGCTTGGCGAAGAGCCGTCCGGTGTTCACCGCCGCAACCATTCGAACATGGCGCGGTAGGTGTTGGCGCTGAAAATCACACCCTCGTCGGGCACGATGTGAACTTCGGCATTGGATATGTTCGCAAACATATCGGAAACGCTTTTTGCCGGCGTAACGGCATCCTCGGCCCCTTGCCACACCGCAATCGGACACTTCAACGAACCGGGAGCCGGAAATGCCGATTTCGCAAACAACGTTAGTTCTGCGATGAACCCTTCTGCGGTGGTTTCAAGCGCGTCGAATCCTTGCGCCAATATAGCCTTTGCCGTGGCGGGCTTTGCCGCTTCGCGCCGGTCCGAAGGCGAAGTCGAACTCGCATGCCTCAGCATCGAGGTGGCGACCCGCTCGCCCATGTTGCTGCGCATCATCGCAACAAATGAGCGAATAATCCAAGGCTGACGCAAAAGCCCCGTCAATTGATCTTGCAGCTTGCGGTTCGACTGCGCGCCGCTGACCGTGCGCAGTCTCGGCGCGGCAAGCGCGAGCTTCTCGATCCGCGTCGGTTGTTGCGCCGCGGCCGCCATAGCGAATGCAGCACCCGGCGCCATACCGATCAACCGCAGGCGCGACATTCGAAGCCGGTCTGCGAGCGTGAAAGCATCGCGCGCCACGCCGTCGAACGAATAGGGAGTAACGGGAGAAGATTGACCAAACCCGGGACGATCGAACACGACGATCCGCAAGAGCGAACTCTTCGCGGCCTCCATCGCCGGCGCAGGCAACATGCTGGCCGCGAACCACTGATGGAACACGAGAACGGGCTTGCCCTGCACGCTGCCGTACTCTCGGTAAGCAAGCTTGCGCCCGTCGTCGAGCGTGATGAAACGTCGTGGTGGCGCTTCGGATTGCGCCCGCGCGCCTTCGCCTGCCGGTACGGTTGCCAGACCGAGTCGTCCCGTGAGGTTCAAGCGGCTCACGAGCTCGCTCTGCCGCTCGACGCCGAGCTTTGCGAAGATCGCCTTCACCTGAGTGCGCGCCGTGTTCACCGAAATCGAAAGCCGGGCCGCCGCGTCCACGACGGACACGCCGCCTTTGAGTTCTTGCGCGATGCGCCACTCCGCGCGCGTCAGTCCGAAACTCTCGCGCAAGGCGTCGTCACGCACGTCCGAGTTGGTGTTCAACACCGCCAGAGCATAAAGGGGCTCGGGTCCCATCTCGCTGAGGCCGAACGCACGCGCCAGGCTGCGCGGAAACGCGGCGCGCTGAATGACGATGGCAAAGCACCGCTCGCCCGTTTGTTCCTGCACCGGCATCCAATGCGCCAGCCCGCTATGGCGTTCGCTCCGAGCGGCTTCGATCGCCGCCTGCAATCCGGCTCGCAAATCCAAATGAAACGCGGGGCGTTTAAATTGGCTCAGGGGTGCACTGAGGAATGGGGCAAGCGCGGCTTCCGGTGCGCCGGTCGTCGCGCGCAATTGCCCTTCCGCCGAAAGCAAAAGCGCGTCCCAACGCTCGGGCTCGCTTGAGGCCGATTGGCGCGCTTGATTGAGCTGCTCCGCCAAGGCCGCCGCGCGTTCGGCATGCGCCGCCAAACGCTGCGCTGCCGCCTGGCTCCCGTCGTCGCTCGGTGGCGGCAGCCGTTCGATCGCTTCCAGCGCGCTGAGCCAACCTTCGGGCCGTTCGGCGAACGCATAGAGCGCATCAACCAGCTCAAGGGCCGGATCAATCTTTTCAACCGGCGTCATCATTCTTGTCATCGCTGGGGCAGGTGAGGAGGCGTCGTCCGCGCTCGGTGCAAAACATACCCAATTCAGGTGATGGCACCATGCGGCTCAGCGGATCACTATAGCCCCAAGCACGCCGATTTGCGGGAAAAAGCCCGAGAATAGGCGGCCAGGCGTCGCGCCGAACGGGGGGATGGGATCTCCGAACTGCAAAATGAACCGGGTTTTTCAGAGGCAGATGAAGGACAACATGCGTAAACGACTGACACTTTTGTCTATGACACTGATCGCGGCCGTCGCCGCCGCGTCGTTCGGCTCGCAAGCGATCGCGGACGCGAGCAAGAAAGTAAAGATCATCAACGAGACGCGGCACAAGATCGTGCGGTTCTACGCTTCACGCGTCGGCACCGACGACTGGGAAGAAGACATCCTGGGCGAAGACGTCTTGGGCATCAGCCAAAGTGTGAAGATCAATTTCGCGACCGGCGATTTTTGCTTGTACGATTTCAAGGCCGTGTTCGACGACGGCGACTCGCTGGTCAAAAATCGTGTCAACGTTTGCGACATCGACACGTATCGTTACTCGGAAGAGTAATGCGTCGCCAAACCGCGCGCATCGACGGCCCCAAAATGCCGGGGCCGTTTTCGTGCATCATCTTTCCAACCGCGAGTGAAGAGCAAAAGATGGCCAACGTACCTTCAAAAACTACCAATCGCCGTGCGGCGTTCATCGCAACTTGCGCACTCTTGGCTTTGGCCGTGCCAACGCCCGCGTGGGCTAGCCGCTCGCAAGATCTGCAGAACGAGATCGCAAGCCTGTCCGGTGAGGCAATCGATGCCGGCAATGCCGCAAGCAATGCCGAGAGCAACGGCGACAAGAACGAAGCCTGCCGCCTCTATCGCCGCGCCGGAGAGAAATGGCGCGAAGCCGCGAGCGCCGGCACGACGCTGATCATCGAAACGTCGAACGACAGCAATTTGGACCCTGACGCCGTCAACGAAAACGTCCACATCATGGCCAACAACGCCGGAGCTAATGACGAGCGCGCAGATGCAGTCTGCCGGTAATCGGCTAGGCTAGACCAAACGCTTCAGCGTGGTCTGCGCCGCCACCTCGCCAGCGCGGGCCGCGCCGTCGATATAGCCGGTCCAACGTTCCGCGGCCTCGGTGCCGGCCAAATGAATGCGCCCGATCGATGCGCGCAGCGCAGGTCCCGAGCGCGACAACGCGCCCGGCGCAGGAACGGCAACCGGTGCCCCGCGCGACCACGGCTCGTCGATCCAGTCTTTCTCGAGATAATCGACCGGCGATAGGGCCTCCGGGCCAAGCAACCGCGCCAGCTGCTTCAACACCGCATCCTTGCGCCCCGCCGCATCGAGCTTGCGCCACGCGCGCGTGTGATCGCCCGCGATGAAGCCGAGAATAGCGCCGTACGCGCCGTCGGGCTCGCTCTCGTCGAAGCTCGCCGTGATCGGTCCGCGCAAACTCGAGAAAAAGCCGTTCAGCCCTTTCGCGCGCCAAAATCGCTTGTCGTAAACCGCGACCACTTTCGCGTAAGCCCCCATCGGCATCCGCGATTGCAGCTCCACGCGCTGCGGCGGCAGCCACGGATTGAATGCGACCGCGTTCGCCGCGCTCGGCGGCATCGCCAGAATGAATTGCCGCGCCGCGACCGTACCGCGCGCATGCGTGACCGTGACGCCGTTCTCGCTCTGCGTAACGCCAAGCACAGCAGAGCTCAAAAGCACGCGGTCTTTCAATTCGCCAGCCAACTTCAAGGAAATCGTCTGCGCCCCGTCGCGAATCCAGCTGTCCTGCGCGCCACCTTGCGTCCCGATCAGCGTGGAAAAACTATCGCCCTGGGCCGCATAGTAGGCGAAACACAGAGCCGAAACTTCTTCCGGATCGAGCCCGACGATCGCGCGCACAGCGATGCGCAAAAAATCGTCCACGAAGTGCGAATTGGTCCGCGCGGCGCACCAAGTGCGGAAACTGATCGCATCGAGCGCGTGCGCTTTAGGATGCGCCCACGGCGATAGTGCCCCGACTTCCTGAACCAGGTTCTCGAACGCTTCGACGGTCTTCCCGAACGCCGCCAATTCCGATGCGGGCACACCCGTGTCGGGCAAGACCCCCTGATAGCGCAGCACGTCCCGCTCGCGTTCGAACAAACTGTCCCCGTCCACCGCGCTCGGCGTGATGCGCAGACCGAACTCTTTGCACAAGGCCAGCGCGCGGTCCTGCGTCGGACCCACGAACTGACCGCCTAAATCGAAGTGTCGCCCGTTCGATTCCTTCGTCCATGTCCGCCCGCCCACGCGGTCGCGGGCTTCGATCACGAGCACCGACTTTCCCGCGCGCACCAACGCGCGTGCCGCCACCAGCCCCGAGATCCCGGCCCCGGCGATGACGGCGTCATACATCGCTCCCGAAGCGGCACTCTCGCCGAACGCCGCATCGCCTGTGGCTTTGTTGACGGGGGCGCACGCCGAAACGGCTGCGGCCACTCCTGCCAGCGTCACGAATGTGCGGCGGTTCAGCTGTTCGCTCGCCATGGCCTCTCCGTAACGGCACCTAGAGGGGACGGTATTCCAACTGCTCGGGCAGATAGGTGCTCAAATACGCAATAACCGCCCGCATGCCTTCGTCGAAATAGTAGTCCGTGATTGTGCCCGTGCGCCGGAACGACAAGCGCCAGAACGTATCGCTGATTTCGACCGCATGGGTGAAAGCCTCGGCGAGCCCGGGCGTCGGTGCCAGATAGGTCTCTCGTTCGAACTGCGCCGCAATGATGCGACCGAGGCGGATGTTGAACTCGGCATCAACGTTTTGCACGTCGGCAGGCACGTCGGCACCCAGCAAAAGCCGCATCCGCGCCGCGTCCGCCACAAAAACCTCGCGTCCGCGCTGTGCCCCGGCACGCCAACTGCGCTGCCACGACGTGCGGTCGAGCAGCTGCGTCTCGCGCCCCGCCATAGTCTCGAATTCTGAGATGTAGATCTGCGCCTGCGCCACGAGCGCCGCTTCGGCCGACGGAAAGAAATGATAGACGGTCGCGCTCGGCATCTGCACCGCCTCGGCGATCATCTGGATCGTGATTTCCGAGGGACCGTACTGCGTCAGCAACCGCCCCACCGCCGACACCAGCGTCTGAAACCGCGCCCGGCTGTCCGCCCGCACCGGCCAGCGCGGCGTGATTTTGTCCGCGCGGGCTAAGTTCGACGAAGCTATCACCGTGTCCTCATTACCAAGGTTCAATAGTGGAACGAAGCTTCCACGCCAATCGTCAGCGGCGGTGCCACGACTTCCTGTAGCAAACCGAAGCTGCTACGCAAATCGAAGGCCATATTGACGTATTCCTCATCAGTCAAATTGCGGCCGAAGACGGCCACTTGCCATTTGCCGTCGTCGATCGTGTACGCCGCCCGCGCATCGATTACCCAATACGCGCCCTGCGAAATCAGAGGTTCGTTTGCGGGGTCGAAGAACACCTTGCTGCGATAAGCGGCCGACGCCAAGAGATCGATCGCATCGCCGTCGCCAAGCGGGATCGTGTACTCCGCAATGCCTGTCAGCGAAAACTTCGGCGCATTGGGAAGTGTGTTACCCGACAGGTTTTGCAGAGGTGATGAGCCACGGTTTGAAATGAATTTGTCCAGCGTCGCTTCCAACCACTCCGCAGTCATACGCAAGGTGAGGTTCTCGACTGGTTTCGCAATCGCTTCGACATCAACGCCCTTGATAGTCGCTTTCTGGGCATTATCGAGAACATCGACCGGGAACCCTCCGGGTTGCTGGACCAGCGTGTGGAGCTGCAGGTCTTTGTAATCGTAGTAGAAGCCTGACGCATTCAGACGGAACGTGTCGTCGAGCAGGTCCGCCTTGAACCCAATCTCATAGGCATTGTTGGTCTCAGACCTTACGGGCGCTTCTTGGCTGTCGGCGAATGTCTTGTTGACGTCCAAGAAGCCGCCGTTAAATCCACCGCTTTTGAATCCGGTCGCAATACTTGCGTAGGCCATCACCTTCTCGGTGAAGTGATGGTCGATCGCGACTTTCCATGAAAATGCGCTCTTCTCGATGTCGTCGTCGTAGCCGCCTGCCCACAGTGCTTGCGGTGCGGAAAACACGCCGTAGCCGCCGCTTTGCCCAATAATCGCGCCCGTTAGGTTGAAGTCTTTGCTCTCATTCGTGAAGCGCCCGCCCAGCGTGAGGCGCGTCGCGTCTGCGATCTCGAAGTCGGCTTGGCCGAAGACTGCGTACGCGGTCGTCTTTTGTTTGCTGCGCGCGAAGCCGGTGAAGGCGCAGCTTTGCGAGAGTGTGTTGAGTGTTGCCAAATTACATTCGCCCGCGCCCGCCCCGTACACCAAATCGGCATCATGCAGCACGTCGATCGATTGGTTCTGATTAAGCGTTTCTCCCAGGTAGTATAATCCGACAAGCCAGTGGCTCTTCTCGCCGCCGCCAGCCGCGCGCAACTCCTGTGTAAACGTACTTGAATCCACACCGAAATCGATTTCGAGCAATGAAAGCGGACTGGCGTCGGAGTTTTCGGGGTGAAGTTTGTCGTTGTTTTCAATCGCGGAGATCGAAGTCAGCGTCACATCGCCGATATCATAATCCGCGCGAACCGAGCCGCCCGCACTGTCGTTTTCGAGATGCTTCGTGCTGTCGTAGTTGCCCTTATAGCGATCCGTCGGGCCGTTATAGAAAAATACGTCTGTGCAAAGGCCGGCGTCGATGTCAGCGCGCGTGCAAGGATCGAATCCGACACCGTTAAACTGTGCGGCGCCCACCTGATGATACTCGGTCGGCAGCGTATCGACCTTTGATCCGTGCAAGTTAAACAGAATTTCAAAATTCTCGGCCGGCTTCACCAACCACTGTCCGCGGCCGGCGTACCCATCCGTGCCGCTCACGCGCTCGCCGTTCACGAGATTGCGCATAAATCCGTCGGAGCTGTTCCAAGTAGCGGCAAGGCGTGCGGCCGACGTATCGCCGGTCGCGGCATTGACGAAGCCTTCAACCAGATAGGTGTTATACGAACTGTATGAGGCTGTCGCACCCACGCCAAATTCGTCGAGAACAGGTTTGTTCGAAATGAAATTGATCGCGCCGCCCGACGTGTTTCGTCCATACAGCGTGCCCTGCGGTCCCTTCAGCACTTCGATGCGATCGAGGTCGAAGGTTAGAAAAGTCTGCGACGACGGCGCGCTCAAATAGACTTCATCGGAATAGATGCCGTTGGGACCGGCATTGTTCGTATTGAAATCGTTATTGCCGATACCGCGGATCGAGACGATCGGCTGGTTTCCCTGGCCCGACGGCAGATTGATCGTTACGCCCGGAACGAATTGCGCAATCTTGTCGCTCGACGTGATGCCGAGGTCTTTGATGTTCTTACTGTTGAGCGCATCGACCGTCCCGGGAATATCCTGCGCGTTCTGCTTTCGCTTTTGCGCCGTGACGGTAACCTTCTCGATCTTTCCTTGATCGGCGGGCACGGGCGCCGCCGGCTGCGCCGAGGCCGTTCCCGCGCATAAGGCGAGCGCAACCGAACCCAACAACACCTGACGGAAATAGGTAAACGTGCCCTTCGACATACTGGCCCCCCCCGGGAATGCTCACGGTCGCACACAGACGCGACTCGCGATCTAAGTTCGACGAAAATCGAAGTGCGACGCTAGCCCCGTCATCGAACTGATGCAATCCCACGCCGTCCACAAAGCGCGACCGGTATGCCTCAGCTACGCAGTAAGACGGCCTTGCGCGACACCCCGAAGGCGATCAGCCCGAACAACGCAAATGCAGCAAAATTGAACGCTACCACGGCGAGCGCAACATTCGGGGCGCCGAAGGGCTGTGCCAGCGCGCCGGCAACGGCCGGTCCGAGCCCGTTACCCAAAGCAACAAGCCCATTCGCGGCCGCAAACAACCGCCCCGACGCACGGTCGACCGCCGCCACAAGCCCGAGTTGATAAACCAGCGACGACAAATTGGTGACGGCTTGGACGACATTCGCCGCGAAATAGACTGTCGGATCGCTCGCATACGATATCGCGACGATGGACATCACGTTGATGGCCATCAGCAAGAACATCGGC
>JAIOQG010000253.1 GCA_021413465.1 Alphaproteobacteria bacterium
GCCTGATGTCTGCGAACGGAGCAGGGTGTGATGAGCCGGTCAAGCAGCACGCTGCTGCAGGCCGAGGCGCGAGAACATTTCCCTGCGCTCGGGTCCGAGTTTTGGCGGATACAGTTTTTCTTTGGCGCGCTTGGGTGTCATCCACATCAGCAAGACGCGCATAACGATCGTGGGATGACCGAGCCACGTCGATGGCGCTTCCAGCATGTGGAAGCCCTTCATAATGGCGCGAAGAACCCCGAGATTGCTGCGCGTCGCAGGGCCGATCGCGTCTTCGGCGAAGCTTTTGATCCATCTGGCTTTCCAGCGGGGTGTGTAAGCCGGGTCTTGTTCGCTCTTGGCGCGCCTGATCGCACCGAGGTCTTGCTTGACGATCATTTCCCAGAATGGCCGCAAGTCGCGTTTGGCGCGGGTGTTGAATCTGAGCGCGCGCTCGGTCGGATCCGAGGTTTCATTGACGACATCGCCTAACAGGTGGGCGTGCATCATCGCCGACGAGCAACCGCGGCCGTAAAGCGGGTTCGTGCGAAGTGCCGAATCGCCTACGGCAAAAAAACCGTGAACGACTGGCGCCCCGTCGCGCACAAAGTGGCGCCAGACATTGTGCAGATTGCCCATGCCGAACACCTTCGTCACCGGCTCTGCGCGCGCGGGATCGATCCATCGCGCGCAACCGGGGATGGCGGTGCAGGTGGCGTCGAAGACTTCGGGCTTTACGATGGCGGCGCGCAAGGCGGTCTCGATTTCGGGCACTGCAAGCGTGATCGAGAAATGCCGATTGTCGGCGGGGAAAACGCCGAATTTAATATAGCCGAGGTCGCCGGCGCCTGGCGTCAGATCGCGTGGCGGTTCGGTTTGACCCTCGCGCAGTTTATAGTGGCGGGTGAAATAGAGAATGCCCGCTGGGTTCTTTTCCTCTTCGATCGTGAGGCCCTGATCGCGCAACCAATCCGTCAGAATCGAATTCCGTCCGGACGCATCCACGACAATATCGGCGTCCAAGATTTCCGGCGCCCGGCCGTCGCGTTCGATCGTTAGACCCGTGACTGCCGGGATATTGGCGGCCCGCGAAATCGAGAGTGTGCGCACCGCCGCTCCGGTGATGAAGCGCACCGCCGGAAGCGTTTCGACATAAGCGCGTATTGCATGTTCCAACGTGGTGCGGCGCGAGAACAGGAAAGCCAGATCCTTGTCGCTTTCCGTCCGCTTGTAGTTGTCGCGCAATGCGGGGGGCAGCGTTTCTTCGAAGTCGATTTCGCGGGCGCCCGCATCGTGCAGCATCTTGTGCAAGACGGGATGCTTATCGCGGATCAAGCTGACCAGCCGGCCGAGAAAGACGTGGCTGTGCCGGAGTTGGGTTACGCCCTTTCGTTCCCAGGTTTCGAATGCCGTCTCGATGCTTTGGGGCGGCGGCGCGTCGCGGTCGATGAGCGTGATTTCGCGTCCGTCACGCGCGAGCGCCATGGCCACGCCAAGCCCTGCGATCCCTGCGCCGATAACCGCAACGCGTTCGACCATTAGTTTATTCCTTTGCCCATGTGGTGAACAAATAGCGGAAAACAGTCGTTTGTCGAGGTCTGTGGCTGCAAATCGATGTCGTCAACCGTGACTGAATGAGGGGATTTTTCTCCGCGCAAACTTGCGTCATGCTGCGGCCGGGGGATGGGCATGATGCGTGCGATAGTTGCTGTTGCGGTTGCGATCGCTTTGGCGGGGGCGAATTCCGCTACGGCGGAGGAGGTTAAGTACACGGTCGCGCCGGTTATCGCGGGCGGAGCGTTGAAGGCAATCGCGATCGAAATGGAGTTGGCGGGCGAACCCGACGGCGAAACCGAAATTCAATTGCCCGACGCGTGGAGCGGTAAGACCGATCTGATACGCGGTATCAGCGAGTTTCGCGTGTCCGGCGGAACGGTGTCGGCGGCTGCCGGCGATCCGCCTTGGCGCAAGCGTGTACGCCACGCGCCGAATGCGACGCTGAGCATTCGCTATCTGGTGACGCAGTATTGGACGGGCGAGCCAGCGGCGAACGGTCAGAACGAGTATCGGCCGATCATTCGTCCCGGTTATTTTCACCTCATCGGGCCGACGGCGTTTGCAAAGCCGAATTGGTCGTTGGCGACGGCCATTACGGTCAAGTGGAAAGATGTGCCGCGCGGTTGGGGATTTGCATCCAATCTGGATGAGGCGGGAAGACCGCTCAACCTTGCGGACTTGATGCAAAGCGTGAGCGTGGGCGGCGACTTTCGCGTCCTCAGGTCGGGAAAGCTGCGAGTTGCCATTCGCGGTGTTTGGCCGTTCAGCGATGACGCCTTCGTCAAGCGCATCGAGCCTATTGTTGCTTCGCACTACAAGTTTTGGGGCGATGCGCGCGAGCCTTTCCTGGTAACCGTGTTGCCGTTGCAGTATCAGCCGGGGACCACGTCGCTTGGCGGTACCGCGCTTGAGCAGGCCTTTGCATTTTTTGCGTCGCCCAATGTCGACGACAAGCAGCTCACGCGCACCTTGGCGCACGAGCATCTGCACAACTGGATTCCGCGGCGCATCGGGTCGATGCCGCAAACGGACGACACGAAGGACTATTGGCTGTCGGAGGGGTTCACCGATTTCTTCACCTATCGCTTGCTGGTGCGCGATGGCGCCATGACGGTCGAGGAAGCGGCTAAGACTTTTGGCGATGTGCTGTGGACCTATGGTTTTTCTTCCGCCCGCAATGCGCCGAATACGCAAGTGGTGCAGTCGTTCTGGAGCGACGCTGAGGTGCAAAGTCTGCCCTATCGCCGGGGCTTCTTGTTCGCGGCGCTGGCTGATTTTCGGGTGCGCATGGCCTCCGGTGGGTCAAAGGATCTCGACGATGTTATGATGGGTATGAAGCAAGATGCCGCGCGCCTGGGCGGAGACATAGCGCCGCTGGCGCGCTTGCTGTTTTTGGAGAACATGAAAAAGCTGGGCGTCGATGTGACAACCGACGTTACGCGGTTCGTCGAGAACGGTGAGAGTATCGCACTTCCAGCCGAAGTTTGGCAGCCGTGCGGTGGCGTGGCGACGAGCGAGGTGGCGGCGTTCGAGCGCGGCTTCGACGGGCGGCGCACAATTGCGAACGGAAATGTCGTGGCGGGCGCGGATCCTGCAGGCCCCGCTTATGCGGCCGGGCTGCGGGACGGGATGCGGTTGTTGCGGCTCGACCTCGGTGAGGGCGGCGATAGCAGAGTGCCGTTGACTTACCGGGTGGCTGAAGCCGGCAAGGTTCGGGAAATCAGCTATCTGCCGGCGGGCAAGCGGCGCGTGAGTGTGCAGGAGTTTCGGCTCAACGGTGCGCTCGACGCCGCTGCGCGCACGGCTTGCGCTTCCCGGCTTGCGGGAATCGATTGAAATTCGGCTATCGCTTTAGAGAATAGGCGCCGGCGGCGAACAGTAGCCAGCCGGTCATGAAGGCGATACCGCCAAGCGGAATCATAGGTTTGAGAGCGGGTAGGTTGAGGTCGTAAGCGGCGTAGATGCCGCCGCAGAAGAAGGTGATGCCGGTGAGGAACGCGAAGCCCGCGAACTCGATCAGGCGGTTGCGTTCGAAC
>JAIOQG010000254.1 GCA_021413465.1 Alphaproteobacteria bacterium
CGACCTTCTCGATGGCCCTGGCACGGCCGCGACTTTGAGCGAAGCGCTGGGGCGCGACATCAGAGCGATCGTCATGCCGCCCGACGCGCTCGAAGCCGCGTTTGCAGCAGGCACACTCGCACTCGCGCCCAAGTTCGAAAAACACTACGCCGCCAGCGTCGTGGAAAACGTCCGGCAGATCTACGACGGGCGGCTGGCGCATATCGGAGCCGTGACCGACACGGCGCAACGCCTGCTCGGCCGCCCGCCGGTCACCCTCGCACAATGGGCAAGACGCAACAGCGATCGATTCTAGGGTCAGTAGAATTGCGGTTGATGCGGTTAGGCGTTCGGAGACAGTGCTGGATTGTCACTGAACTTCTTGCCGCGGCAAACCCCGCCTAACTGCACACGCCTTGGTACCCAAGCGTTCTAGAAATTCGGCGACAGGTAATTCGTGCCCCACACCAGTCGCATTGTCGTATAATTGATTGCATGGTGAGTGAAGCGAGCGATTTTCTTCTGCGCTTTTTCGGCAAGTTGCATTTGCTTGCCGGGCGAAAACACAAGATGCATCCACCAATCGAGATATGCTTGCCCTAGCGCGGCGGGCGACAGGCCGCGAGTGGTGCGCGCCATTGCCGCATGAAACGAGCGATCGATGATATCCGCGAACGCGGTTGACGCGTAGGAATCGCGGTCCGACAGCTCGGGAAGCGGGAATGGATGTGCGACGAGCGGCATCGCCCGCCGCTCAATTGCCGTAGAGGCCTCCGATGACTTCCCGGTCTCTGCCGCGTCGTCCAATGCGTGCAGGTCAGTGTTGGCGGGAGTGAGTTTCGCGCGTTGGCTCGTTCTGCTTCGGTCCGTCGCCATTACCGGCTTCCTCTTTACGCTCGTGCAGCAGCTCCGTCATCAGTTCGCCGCATCTCGCCCACTCTTCGCTATAGGCGCGGGTCATGTCGGCCAGCCAATATTGCTGTGCCGCAAACAGCTCAGGCAGCGTTTTGCAGGCACCGAATTGCTCGACGGCCTTCATGTTCTGTTCAACACGCCGAGTGATGAAGCGCATGCCTTCCTGTTGCAACGTGGTGGCACTGCGCCCGAGGACGGCGGCACCGTGACCCATTGCTTCGACCACCGGGGCGTTAAGTGCCGACTGGAATGGGTTACCGCCCAGCGGATCGTTGGGCGCGTGAGTTGATTTCTGATGTTTCATCTCGCAACTCCGGTTAACGATTTTGGATAAGCTGACATGTCTCGGAATTCACAGCCTTGCTATAGGTCAAGCTTTCGGTCCCCAACTGATAAAGGGGTACATTCAACCAATAGATTGACGCGTATCAATGGATCGACGGGCGATGCGACCTAAGCAAGCGCCTCAAGCTTCAACGTTTGCGGTGCGCACAAATGAACGTCCAAATTGCGCTACCTCTCGACCTCCTCGCCTTCATTATCGAGAAGGCCCGCGAGTTCGATGCGCAGATCGACACTGATGACCCTGAGACCGGCTCCAATGCTTCAGACGACCGGGAAGTGGCGATCCTGGAGGACACACCGGACAACCCAGTCGATGTCGAGCTGGCGACGGCAATCGAAGGTCTGAATGACGATCAGCTGACCGAACTTCTGGCACTGCTTTGGGTCGGACGCGGCGACTATGATCGGGTCAGCTGGACCGAGGCCGTGCGAAACGCGCGGGAGGCGAAGAATAAGCGCATCGTCCGCTATCTCATTGGCACGCCTATGTTGGGTGACTTGGTCGAGGAAGGCCTTGCGGAACTTGGCGTCGCCGTGCCGTAGCCGGAAGAATAGGAAGGACGCTAACCCATGCCCATCGCGCACGCAAAGTTCATCGACCGACGGGATGCCGGCCGGTTTCTCATCCCCCTTCTTTCAAAATGGAAGGACAGCGGGGCCGTTGTGTTTGCCTTGCCGCGTGGCGGTGTTCCCGCCGCGGTTGAAATCGCTCGCGCGCTTTCGCTGCCGCTCGACCTTCTATATGTGCGCAAGATAGCGGCGCCTTTGGAGCCCGAACTGGCGTTGGGCGCCATCGTCGACGGGGCGGATCCGGATATCGTGTTCAACGAGGCATTGGTTCACAAACTCGGCGTTTCACGCGTGGTCCTGATGGAGTTGACCAAACTTGAGCTGAAGGAGATCGAGCGCCGACGGGCCAGCTACGGGACGGCGCTTACCTCACCGTTGATGCCGACAGGCCGCCCCGCAATCATCGTCGATGACGGCTTGGCCACCGGCGCAACGGTGCGCGCCGCCGTCAAGGCACTGCGGCGGCGCGGAGCAACGCATGTGATCGTAGCCGTTCCGGTGGCACCGCCTGATGCGGTAGCCGCACTTGTGGCGGAAGGGGCTGAGGTTGTTTGTCCGCATGTCTGCGAGCCGTTCACTAGTGTAGGATCTTTCTACCATGATTTCCCACAGCTCACGGACAATCAAGTGATCGCGAGCATTGAAGCGTTTCGGCGAGAGCCGGCCGAGAAACGCAATGACCCGAAGCATCATGCGCAAACTTAAGCGACGCTTCAGTCGTGAAACCGTGGGAGACTGTGATGGAAGTTCCGGTGCAAGTCGTACTTAAAAAAGTACCTCAGCCGAACGCCGTGCGCGAGGAAGTATTGAAAGCACAGCGTGTCGTGTTGCTATCACAAGTCCGGGCGCGCGCCATCGTGAAGGAGGATCCTTCGACGTCCGTATCGTCTTGCAGGTGCCGGGCCATGGCGAGGTCGCGATTAGTCGCCGGGTCGAGGACCAGCCGGAGCAAGAACACCTCGGCGTTTCACTGCGTAAGGCCTTCGCACAGGCACGGCGGCGGCTCCAGGATACGGTACGCGAGATGCGTGGCGACGTAAAAGCGCGCACATCGCCTGACATGGGACAGGTACGCAAGTTGTTCGGTCGCAGCGGCTATGGCATCATCGAAACGAATGACGGGCGTGATATCTATTTTCACCGCAACAGTGTCGCTGAAGGCAATTTTCGAAACATGAAAATCGGCGCGCATGTGCGCCTCGTCGAAACTGACGGTGAAATGGGGCCGCAAGCGAGCACGGTCGTCCCCCTTGACACCAAACGCACCATGCGCGGAAGCTGAGCGGCGCGGATGTGCTTTTCGGCAACCGCCAGTTTCTCGACAGCCGTGGTGACTGGCTTAATCGGCGTCGCTGCAGTGGCAAGGACAGATAGCCCGCGCGAGTTTCCGCTGGCGTCGATTCCGCTGTTCTTTGCAGCCCAGCAATTTGCCGAGGGCGGCCTTTGGCTGAATCTACCTGTCGCTCCAGAGAGCGCCGTGTCTTCGTGGCTCACGCGCGCGTACCTCATTTTTGCACTCGTATTCTGGCCCGTGTTCGCGCCGCTTGCTGCGCTATTGATCGAACCGCGACAGAGCCGACGGCGAGCCATAGCGATTTGTCTCGCGTTCGGTATTTGCGTCGCCGCTTACTTTCTTTGGCTTGTCGTGTCTTTGCCCCATACCGCAAGCATTGTCGGCGGATGCATCAGATACGAAACGGGAAGACAGGCGCCCTATGTCGCCGGTGGATTTTATCTGCTGGCAACGACGTTCGGCCTCTTGCTCTCGTCGCAACGCGCGGTCGTTCTTCTTGGTCTCATCGTATTGGCGGGCTATGTCACAACCCTTTATTTCTACGAGCAAACGTTCATTTCGGTTTGGTGTTTCTACGCTGCCGCGGCCAGCGTTGTGATCATCATCCACTTCGAACGGGTGCGCGCTATGCGTCGCGCACTGACACCGAAGTTTTAGTCGCAAAGGCCTTGCACACGCGCACCTCTCGCAAACCCGCGCGACTGAAGACACGATCCGCATGACGTTGGTGCGGTAAGCTCTCTCATTTGCGCGGCAGAAGCGGGATCTCCGGACCTCCTGGTATTGCGGGTTCGATCGACTTGATCGTGCAGCGCTCTTCAAACTCGTAGTGTTCGAACGCCCGTGACTGGCCGCGTCCGAAGATGATCGTGTCTCCGGGCGAAAGGCAGCGGCCGGCGCTGCGGCGCAATTCGATATGGGCGAAAATGCTGGCGTTCATCTCGCGACACGGGCTCGTGAATGTAACGCGAAACTTCCGCCGGGGCGATGCTTCGATGATCGCGGTCTCCTCGTCGACTTCTTGCCATGAGTCGATCGAACTGACGAGAGCGCAGCCTGGCGACAGAGGTTCTGCGGCAGACGCCGGTTGCAAAGCTGTCGCGCATAAGGTGCCCGCTGTGGCGAATGAAAAAGCCTTCATGCCGCGGACGATGTTCGCCTCTCGCATGGCACTAAGCTGCCCGTTTGAGGTGACATCCTTGGTCGAGCATCGTCTCACCGGCGGCAAGCCGTTCCAACGCATCGCGGTCGATCAGCTTGATCTGCCGCCAGCCGCGCAGGCTTATGATATGTGCAGTTTTGAGCTCGGTGAGGGAGCGGCTGACGGTTTCGACCGACAGACACAGGAAGTCGGCAATATCGCTTCTGCGAACGGGCAGTTGGATATCGACCGCGTCGAGCGACTTGCGTTCGTTGCGATGCGCTAGGGCGATCAGGAATGTAGCGATGCGGCCTGTGGCGCTAAGTCTGCCGATGGTTAGAAAGTGACGGCGTGCGTCGGAGATTTCGCGCGACAGCGTTTCGAAGATTTCGCCGGCGATTGCTGCATCCTCTCGCGCCCGACGCCACAGCGCAACGGACGGGAGAGCGCGAATACGCGTTGGGGCAATCGTTTGGGCGTCATACGTGTAGAGCGGAGACATTTCCAAACCGACATAATCGCCGGGAAAGGCGAAACTCACGATCTGGCGGAATCCGTCGTTCAGGATTTTGTAGATCAGCACGGCGCCGCTCTCGATTCTATAAATGTTCGATTTTGTGTCGCCCTCTGCGAAAAGCGGCTCTTTTGCCTTCAATTGCCGCACTGGAGCTAGCGAAAAGCAATCGTCAAGCGCGTGGCCGAGGGGGCGCGGTGCCGTCGTTCTGCGCACGGTCCAGGCATTCGGGGCTTCGGCGTGGCTGGCGCTCGTTAACATCGTCGTCTCCTCAGCAAGGCCAAGCGGTGTTGGCCAAGCTCAAGTAAACAACCCCACGCGAACTGCGCTTGTCTTGATTGTAACAACGTGTGAGAAATTGAAACGGAATGTTGCGCCAGGGGCTTTTTGGTCTGGCGTTCCGGCGAAACGCGGGGCACGAAACGCATGGTTGCACGGGATCCGGTCGAGATCCTGGTCGTTGACGACGAGCCTGAGATTCGCACGCTGTTGCGTGAGTATTTCGAGCTTGAAGGCTACCACGTGAGCGAGGCCAAGGATGGCGCGGAACTGCGCGGGCACTTGGACAAGCATCCGGTCACCTTGATTACACTCGACGTCAACCTGCCGGGGGAAGACGGCTTTGCTCTTTCGCGTGAGATCCGCACAAAGCGCAACGTCCCGATTGTCATGATTTCAGGTAAGCAGGACCCGATCGACCGCATCGTCGGGCTGGAACTTGGCGCCGACGACTACATCACCAAACCCTTCCATCTGCGTGAGGTATTGGCGCGTGTCCGGGCCGTATTACGCCGCTATCAGCCCGAAGATCGCAGAGCCGCCTCAATTGCCGGCCCGCGCAATGAAGAACGCTACCGCTTTGAAGGCTTCGAGCTTTTCCCGCAACGGCGTGAATTGCTGGGAGCAAACGGCCATTGCATCGAGTTGACGACTGCCGAGTTCAATCTGCTTGAAATGTTCGCGGCGCGCCCCTCGCGCGTGATGACGCGCGACAACATCATGGACGTACTCAAGGGTCACGATTGGTCGCCGCTCGATCGTTCGATCGACACGTTGGTGGCGCGCCTGCGCAAGAAGATCGAACCTGACCCCGACCACCCGAAACTGATTAAAACCGTGCGAGCGGTCGGCTACGTGTTTGCCGTTGAGGTTCAGAAATCCTGATACCAAGCGCGGTCAGCCGAAAACCTGCGAGGAGATGACCGACGACCGAGTCCGCAAACACATCGATGATCGAACTAAGCGTGCAGGAAGTCGCACAGCTATTCGAATCGCTCGATCCCTATCCTTTCCGCGAAAAAGACCTCGACAAAGACGCTGAAGAATTCATCGTCGGCTGGGCGCGCGAGTTGCCGGGCGAGCACGCGCTTCGCATCGTCATCCATCTGCCGCACGCTCAATCGCAATCGCTTGCTGCGCTTGAAACGGCCGGTGGGATGAGCCGGTTTTTCGCCCACCGGGCAGCGGCCGTTTCGCGAGACCTGAGAGAATTGTTTCGCGTCGGGCGCATGTCGCTGGCCATCGGCGTGAGCGTGCTGGTTGCTTGTGTTGTTGCGGCGCAGTACGCCGAAACTGTCATCGGCAGTGCGCCGCTGGGGCGGATCGTGCAAGAGAGTCTGGTCATCATGGGCTGGGTCGCGAACTGGCGACCACTGGAAATATTTCTCTATGATTGGTGGCCGCTTGTGCGCCGGCGCAACCTTTACCGGCGTCTGGCCGCAGCGAAAGTTGAACTAAAGCCGCTGGCGACCGCGGCGATCTAACGGAGTTCCTCCACAAGTCGGACATTGAGCGTTGGCACAAAGAGATCGCTTCCGCGGGGCTCTACGCAAAAGTTGCGGCGGCCGAAGGACACGCAAACAAGAGTCGGCTGTTTCGCGATTCGGCAGTTGCCGCCGAGCGGCGGGCGGGCATCATGGCGCAATCCGTGACGACGAAGCTGCCGACGTTTCGCCCCGATCTCAGATTGCGCCTGGTGGCGGCGATCGTTCGCGCGCTGGGGCCGCGCCGCTGCAGGGCGATTCTTGCCGCATCAAAAAAAAGTCGCGGGCTTTCAATATACGATCGGGCGGCTGCTACCGGGCATGTCATGTCGACCCACGTGCAGGACAATGGCGGACGGCATCGGGGCGGGGGTGGCGGCGCACTGCGGTTGGCGCCGTTTCCGCTCGGAGCACGCATGTTGCCTATCGGCGGGATCGCACGCGCGGCGACATTCGGAATCGGTTCCGCGCTGGGTGTGAGCGCGGCCTGAATTTCACGCCGCAAGCCGCACCGGGCGCGATTTTGATGTGGATCAATGCACTATTGCCGACGCTGCGTTTGGATACATCTGCCGCTCAGCGGAGACAAGAACGGCGAAGCTCGGTGGTGAAGCGTCATGGACCGGCGTGGATCAATCGAGGCGACGAACCGCTCTGCCGATGATGCTAGCGGGCGGACCCGCAGCTGCCAAACCCCGGCGCCCCACGAGGTGACTCCAGGGTGGAAGGTCAACAGCGCGGGTCCCGTTTTTTTCGCAATCGGTCAAGGAGGTTGTGATGGCCCAACTCTCTCGCACGCCGCCGCGGACAACGTACGCAACCCATGACGACATTCGCCGTCTGTTCGGCGACTTGGACGTCGAAGACGTGTTGGGTATTTTGACGCTCATGCCGACCGTTGGCGAGTTGGAGGAGGCACAGTCCTGGCTTGAAGGGCAGGGCGATGTCGTTGCCCGACAAGGCCGCTCTCAGACAAGCAAGATCTCGGCGATCCTGGAAATCGTGGGCGACGACCAAGATGAGCCGAGCGATCTGCGGTGAGACTCTGCCGTGTTATGTTGGGTCAAGCGCCTCACGCACGGCTCTCGCCAGTTCGGCGATAGCGTATGGCTTTCGCAACACTTCGACATCGCTCAGATCTGAATTCCCGTTTCTCGCCACTTCGCCGGTAAAGCCGGACGTCAGCAACACCTTAATCCGCGGTTTGTGTTCACGCACCCAACGCACGAGGTCGAAGCCGGATAGGCCGCCGGGCATCATCACATCTGAAAAAAGAAGGTCGATGTGCACCGCCGACTGCAGAATTCGCACAGCGCCCACCCCGTCTTCTGCCTTGATCACGCGATAGCCGAGCGAGTCGAGTCGTTTAACCGTCACGGCACGCACTTCGTCGTTGTCTTCCACGACAAGGATAGTTTCGCCATCCGCGGCTATTTGCGTCCGCACTGGGGCGACAGTTTCACCCATGACGCCGGAACTTAACACGCGCGGTAAATAGAGTCGCACGGAAGTGCCTCGGCCGACTTCGCTGTACAGTGTCAGGTGCCCACCTGACTGTTTGGCGAAGCCGTAAATCGTACTAAGCCCGAGTCCGGTGCCCCGTCCGGATTTTGTCGTGTAAAAAGGTTCAAGCGCACGCGCAAGCACTTCCGGCGGCATGCCGGTTCCCGTGTCGCTGATCGAGAGCATTACATATTCGCCCGGCCGAAGTCCCGATTCGCCCACGACATCGTCCGCTCCCAACGACTTGTTGGCGGTGGTGATGATGAGCTTGCCTCCGTTTGGCATGGCGTCACGCGCGTTGATGGCAATGTTCAGAATGGCATTCTCAACTTCGCTGACATCGGCGAGTGCCGGCCACAAGTCGGCCTCAAGTGTCGAACCGATCTCGACCGTGTCACCCAGGGTCCGCGTCAGCATTTCGGTCATGCTACGTGTCAATTCGTTCAAGTTAAGCGACACGGGCTGTAGCCGTTGACGTCGGCCAATAGCGAGCAAACGTCCCGCCAAACGTGCGCCCATCTTCGCCGCTTCATCCGCGCGCCGGATCAGGTCGCGCGCCTTGTCGTCGAGTTGGCGCAAGCCCAGAAGTTCGAGATTGCCCGTGATCACGGTCAGAAGATTGTTGAAGTCGTGCGCCATGCCACCCGCGAGTTCGCCGACGGCCTGAAGCTTTTGCGAACGGATCAATGCGGCCTGCGCTTCCTCGCGTTGCTGGATTTCCCTTTGGAGATCAACAGTCCGTTCAGCGACGCGCGCCTCCAGCGCCGCCTCAATGTTCTTGCGCTCCGTAATGTCTCGCACCACGCCGACCGCGCGTTCGCGCTTGCCATGAACGCTATCCTCGTGCACCGCATGCGCCGCGATCCAGCGGATCGTGCCATCAGGCAGCGCAATGCGATATTCGATTGAGGCCTCCCCTTTTTCTTTGAGGAACGCTTGAACTTGTGTGCGGACTGTAGCGCGATCGTCCGGATGAACGCGCTCAAAGAAATCTTGCGGCAGCGGGGCGGCCGTTTCCTCACGTAAGCCCAACAAGTTTCGGGCGGTCTCGTCGCGTGACGTGGTTCGCCCTAACCCGTCCAATTCAAACATGCCCATTTGCCCAGCGGTAAGTGCGAGGCGTAGCCTTCGGTTGCGATCGCGTAGGGCCTCCTCCGCCTGAATCGAGGTGCTGATGTCGCGCAGGATCGCGGTAAAAGTAAGTCCCTGGCTGGACGAAGCCTTTGAGATGGAGACTTCGGCCGGAAACTCGGTCCCATCTTTTCGCCGGCCGGCGACCGCACCCCGCTCGGCCATGCGCCGCGACCGGATGCTTGACGCGCCGAAATCTTGGACGACCTTTTCGTGTGCGGAAACAGATCGCGAGGGCAGTAGCAAGGCCAGACTTCGTCCGATGACCTCATCGGCGGCGTAGCCGAAAATTCTCTCTGCCCCGCGATTGAACATAGTTATG
>JAIOQG010000186.1 GCA_021413465.1 Alphaproteobacteria bacterium
ACCCATTTGCCGTCGATATAGAACTGCAAGCGCTTGTTCATGCGATGCTCCCTTGTCGATGTTTTGCTTAAGGATAAGAACGCGAGACCGGACAATTGTGCCTTCGGGCGCAGATATAGGACTTGGCGGGCGCGGAAGCGAGTGCCATGGCCCCTTTCGGCGGAGCAAAAATGGCCATGCCGGGTGGCATCTCAGGCTTACCATCGCGCGGCGGTTGTGTTTATCTGCGGACCCCTGATTTGTGCCCGAAGGCCCCGGACTATCGATGATCCTGCTGATCGACAACTACGACAGCTTTACGTGGAACCTGGTCCATTATCTGGGCCAGCTGGGCGCCACGGTCGAAGTGGTTCGCAACGACCAGATCACGGTCGATGCGGCGCTCGAGATGAAGCCGCGCGCCATCGTGCTGTCGCCGGGTCCGTGCGATCCGGACAAGGCCGGGATCTGCCTCGAACTCGTGCGGCGGGCGGGCGAGACGACCCCTATTTTGGGCGTGTGTTTGGGGCATCAGACCATCGGACAGGTCTATGGCGGGCATGTCGTGCGGGCGCCGGCTCCCATGCATGGCAAGGTGAGCACCATTCGCCACCAAGGGTTGGGCGTGTTCCGGAACCTGCCCGACCGGTTTAAGGCGACGCGCTATCATTCGTTGACCGTCGACCGCGCGAGCCTTCCCAACACGCTGACCATCACGGCGGAATCCGACGATGGGGTCATCATGGGATTGTCGCATCGCGAGCACCCTGTGCACGGCGTGCAGTTCCATCCCGAAAGCATTGCAACCGAGCACGGGCATGCGCTGTTGCGCAACTTCCTGGAGCTGGCGCGCGCCGCATGAGCGCCGACCAATTCAAAGCGCTTGTCGCGAAAGCCGCATCCGGCGCGCCGTTGTCGCGCGCGGAAGCTGCCGACGCGTTCGGCGTCATTATGGATGGTAAGGCCACCGAGGCGCAGATCGCGGCGTTCCTGACCGCATTGCACATGCGCGGCGAGACGGTCGATGAAATCGCCGCGGCCGCGACTGCGTTGCGCACGCGCGCCCTAACGGTCGACGCACCCACCGACGCCATCGACACGTGCGGCACCGGCGGCGATGGCCTGGGCACTCTCAACATTTCAACCGCGGCGGCTATCGTGACGGCGGCGTGTGGCGTCAAGATCGCCAAGCACGGCAACCGCGCGCAGTCGTCGAGGAGCGGTTCGGCCGACGTGCTGGCCGCTTTGGGCGTCAAGATCGATCTCACGCCAACGCAGGTTTCGCGATGCATCGATGAGGCCGGGTTAGGCTTTCTGTTCGCGCAGGCGCACCACAGCGCGATGAAGCATGTCGGGCCGGTGCGTCAGCAGCTCGGCTTTCGCACCGTGTTCAATCTGCTGGGGCCGCTGTGCAATCCGGCGCGGGTCAAACGGCAGCTGGTCGGCGTGTTTGCGGAGAAGTGGCTCGAGCCGGTGGCGCGGGTGTTGCTGACACTGGGGACCGAGCGCGCGTGGGTGGTGCACGGGAACGACGGGCTCGACGAGTTGACGATCACCGGTCCCAGCAAGGTGGCGGAGCTGAGCGGCGGCGCGGTGCGGCTGTTCAGTATTTCTCCGTCCGACGCCGATTTGCCGATGCATCCGCTTGAGGCGCTGGCCGGCGGCGATGCGGCGGCCAATGCCGGTGCGATTGAGAAGCTCTTGAGCGGGGCACTGAGTGCTTATCGCGACATTGTTTGCTTGAATTCGGCTGCATCGTTGATTGTTGCCGGCAAGGTTTCGTCGCTGCGCGATGGCGTTGTGCTGGCGCAGCGCGCCATCGACGAAGGGCGCGCAAGGGCCGTTCTGGCAAAGCTTGTTGCGGTGTCGAATGGCGAAGGCGCAACGGTGCTGGATCAGATTGCAACCTACAAGCGTCGAGAGATTTTAGCGGCGCAGGCTGCACTGCCTTTGCGCGATGTCGAGGACGCGGCGAAGCGCGCGCCGGCAGTGCGGTCGTTCGCAGGCGCCTTGCGGGCTACGATCGCGCAGAACCGCTTTGCGTTGATCGCCGAGATCAAGAAGGCGAGCCCCTCGAAGGGCATTATCCGCGCGGATTTCGATCCGCCCGCGCTGGCGCGCGCCTATGAGGGCGGCGGCGCGACGTGCCTTTCCGTGTTGACCGATGGGCCTTCGTTTCAGGGCGCGAACGATTTTCTGACGCAAGCGCGTGGGGCGACGCACCTGCCCGCCTTGCGCAAGGATTTTATGTTCGAGCCCTATCAAGCGGCCGAGGCACGCGCGCTCGGCGCCGATTGCATCTTGATCATTATGGCGGCGGTTACGGATCACGAGGCAAAGGTCTTGAACGACGCCGCCGCACACTGGGGCATGGACGTTTTGGTCGAGGTGCATGACGCGCCCGAGTTGGAGCGCGCATTGAAACTTCGACCGGCGATGGTCGGCATCAACAACCGCAATTTGAAGACATTCGAGACTTCGCTTTCGGTGACCGAAGCGTTGGCCCCTTTGGTGCCGAAGTCGGCGCTGGTTGTGGCGGAAAGCGGGATCAATTCGCATGACGATCTTGTGCGCCTGGCGCGGGTGGGCGTGCGCGCCTTTCTGGTCGGGGAAAGCTTGATGCGCCAGAGCGACGTGACCGAAGCGACGCGGAACTTGCTCAAAGGTGCGGCATGAGCAAACTTACGCATATCGACGATAAGGGCGATGCCCGCATGGTGGATGTTTCGGGCAAAGATACGACGGTGCGTACGGCGATGGCGGAAGCCATCGTGCGCATGAAGCCGGAAACGCTGGCGCTGGTGTTGGACGGTACGGCGCCCAAGGGCGATGTGCTGGCGACCGCGCGCGTGGCAGGGATCATGGCGGCGAAGAAGACGTCGGAGCTTATTCCGCTGTGCCATCCCTTGCCAATTTCGGGCGTGACCGTTGCGTGCGAGCCTGATGAGGAAGGCTCGCTGATCCGCATTCTGGCGAGCGTCAAAGTGGCCGGACCCACCGGCGTCGAGATGGAAGCACTGACGGCGGCGAGCATTGCGGCACTGACGATCTACGACATGCTGAAGGCGGTCGAACGCGGCATTGTGATCGAAAGCGTGCGATTGATTTCGAAGGATGGCGGGAAGTCCGGCTCGTTTCGCGCCGACAAGGCGGATAAGCAAGCGGCGGGACGCGGCAGCGTCGTGCGCCGCGCCAGCGCGCCTCCAGGACCCGTTCGCCGCGGACGGTTGCGTCCGAAGCCGGTCGAGATCATGAATGAGGTGGCTTTGCGCAAGCCGCCGTCCGATCACAACGCGCGACGCGAAGCATTGCGGAAGTTCATGTCCAATCGCGGGTTGACGGCGCACGCCTGGGCAAAGGATGCCGGGCTTGAGGTTGGTGCGATTTACAGTTTTCTGCATGGGCGCACGCATGCGCTGACAAAATCACAAGAAGAGAAACTGGCTCGGGCGGCGGACGTTGCGCCCGAAGATTTGTATCGCGGGTGATGCATGCTGTCTGTCGCCGACGCGCAGGCGAAAGTCGTTGAGGGGCTGAAACCATCCACGCAGGAGCAGGTGCCGCTGGGCGGGGCCTTGGGGCGCGTTTTGAGTGCGGACCTGGT
>JAIOQG010000187.1 GCA_021413465.1 Alphaproteobacteria bacterium
AACACTCTCACCAACCGCGACGACTTCGCCCGCACCCTCCATGCCCGGCGTGAACGGAAGCTCGGGCTTGAGTTGATACTTGCCCTGCGTCATCAGCAAATCGGGAAAGTTCAGCGACGCCGCCCGCATCTGCACCCGCACGTCCCCCGGCGCCAAAGACGGCAGCGTTCGCTCCTCGATGCGCAAAGTGGAAAAGTCGTCCGCAAGCGCCGGACACACCAACGCACGCGTCATCCCATCGCCCGCCGCAGATCCGCGACGATCTCAAGCAACGCGTTGCGCGCCGCCGGCACGGCGCCGCTCATGGCTGTGAAAGCATGCGAAAGACTGTCGTAGCAACGATAAAGCACCGGCACTCCTGCCACCTTCAACGCCTCGGCATAGTCACGCCCTTGATCGACCAAGGGATCGTGGCCGGCGGTGTAGATCAACGCCGGTGGCAACCCGCTTAAGTCCGCTGCCAAGCCGGGCGACGCGCGCAACTCTTTCGCTTCCTCGTCGGGCTTCGAAAAATACTGCATTCGGAAATAGTCCATGATCGGCGTCGTCAGCGGATACGCATCCCCGAACGATTTCATCGATTGCGTTTGCGACAGCCAGTCGACCGCGGGGTAAATCAGCATTTGCAAGACCGGCGGCTTCTCGTTGGCGCGCTTCAATTCTTGCGCGATCACCGCCGACAGATATCCGCCCGCCGAATCGCCGCCCACGGCGACGACATTTGGATTGCCGCCGAGCGCACGCGCATTCTCCCGCACCCAGCGAAAAGCGGCGAGCGCATCCTCTACCGCCGCCGGATACTTGTGCTCGGGCGCCAATCGGTAGTCGACCGAAACCACAAGGCATCCCGCCCGCAATGCGATCAACGAACAGAACACGTGGCACGTCTCAAGATCGCCGATCACGCACCCGCCCATATGAAAATAGACCAGCGCCGGCACCAACCGGTTCGGCAACCGCGGCTTATACGTGCGCGCGCGCATGGTGGTGCCATCGGGACCGGGGATCAAAATATTGGCGATCTCGATATCGTGCGCCGCCTCGCCGTCCACCAGCGCCAAGCCCTCAGCCGCGGCCTTCCGCCCCTCGACCGCCGCCAGCGTGGCAAGAGACGGCTGTCGCTTCGCCATTGCGCCCAGAAACTGCAAGCGCGGGTCGAGCGTGCGCCCCTCGATCGTCAACGGCTTGCCGCCCGACAGCGCGACGAGCCAACGACCGGGCAGGCTTAACAATGTCCGGACCAAAATCTTCCGCATGCGTCGCAAAATGCGGCCTCAGAAAATCAAGTCAAGCGCGAACCGCAGCATGTGACGCTGGCGACTTCCGTGTTAACCTCTGCGCACGCGCTATTAAGGGAAATCCCATCCATGTCTCGTCACGATCTGGTCATTCGCAATGGTACGATTTTCGACGGCACCGGCTTGGCCGGATTTGAGGGCGATGTCGCAATCTCGAACGGCCGCATCGCCGAGATCGGCAAGGTCACGCACGCTGGCCGGGAGGAGATCGACGCCAAGGGCAAAATCGTCACCCCCGGCTTCGTCGACATTCACACCCACTACGATGGCCAAGCGACCTGGGACGAACGCCTCACGCCCTCCGCCTGGCACGGCGTCACGACGGCCGTGATGGGCAATTGCG
>JAIOQG010000224.1 GCA_021413465.1 Alphaproteobacteria bacterium
TCGACTATCTCGTCTTCGACTATCTGGCCGAGATCACGATGTCGATCATGGCCCGCGCCCGCGAGAAGGATCCGCGCTTCGGCTACGCGCACGATTTCGTCACCGTCACGATGGCCGGCATCGCGCGCGAAGTCGCGGAGAAGAAAATCAAAGTCATCGCCAACGCGGGCGGCGTCAATCCGAAAGCCTGCGCCGAGGCGCTCGAAGCGCTGCTCGCCAAGCAAGGCGTCGCGCTCAAAGTCGCCTACGTCGAAGGCGACGACGTCCTGCCGCAACTCGACAAGTGGAAGGCGCAAGGCGTCAAGGAAATGTTCACCGGCGCCCCGTTGCCGGACAAACCGATCAGCATGAACGTCTATCTCGGCGGCTTCCCGATCGCCGCCGCGCTTGCCAAAGGCGCCGACGTCGTCATCACCGGCCGCTGCGTCGACAGCGCAGTGACGCTCGGCGCCTGCATCCACGAATTCGGCTGGACCCCGAAAGACGTCGACAAGCTCGCGGGCGGAAGCCTCGCCGGTCACATCGTCGAATGCGGCGCGCAAGCCTGCGGCGGCATCTTCACCGATTGGGACCAAGTGCCCGAGTGGGAAAACATCGGCTACGCCATCGCCGAAGTCTCGCCCGACGGCTCGTTCGTCGCGACGAAACCGGACGGCACCGGCGGCCTCGTCAGCGTCGGCACGGTCGGCGAACAAATGCTCTACGAAATCGGCGACCCGCAGGCCTACATGCTGCCCGACGTCGTCTGCGATTTCAGTCAAGTGAAGCTCGAACAAATCGGCAAAGACCGCGTCAGCGTCAAAAACGCGAAAGGCTACCCGCCGACCGCGACTTACAAGTGCTCGACGACCTATGAGGATGGCTTCCGCGTCGGCAACCTCGTCGCCATCGGCGGCATCGACGCCGCCGCGAAGGCGCGCCGCACGGGCGAGGCGGTCTTGAAACGCATGGAAGGTATCCTGCGCCAGCGCAACTGGGGCGCCTTCACCGAGACGAGCATCGAAATCCTGGGCGACGAAGATTCCTACGGCGCCCACAAACACAAGATCGGCGCACGCGAAGCGATTCTGAAACTCGCCGCCAAACACGCCCGCAAAGAACCGCTCGAAATCATGATGCGCGAGCTGACGTCGTCGGGCACGTCGTTCGCGCCTGGCACGTCGGGCTATGCGGGCTTGCGTCCGAAGGTGACGCCGGTCGTGCGCCACTTCTCCTGCCTGATCCCAAAGAAAGAAGTAACGGTGACCGTCCACGTCGCGGGCGACAGCTTCACGACGCCGATCGACGCGGCCGGCGGCTTCGATCCGAAAATGCTCGTGCGCCCGAAAGTCGATGCGCACGCCGAAACGACCGCGCAATCCGTGCCGCTCATCAAGCTCGCCTTCGCGCGCTCGGGCGACAAGGGCAACCACTCGAACATCGGTGTGATGGCGCGCGACGCGCGCTACGCGCCTTTCATCCGCGCGGCACTCACCGAACCCGCCGTCGCCAAATGGTTCGCCCATCTCTTCGAAGGCGGAAAGGGCAAAGTCGAACGCTTCGACCTGCCGGGCACGCACGCGGTGAACTTCATGCTCTACGACGCCCTCGGCGGCGGCGGCGTCGCAAGCCTGCGCAACGATCCGCAAGGCAAAGCACTGGCGCAAATGCTCTTGGAATTCCCCGTACCCGTACCTGCGGCTATCGCCCGCGCGACCGAGGAGGCGGCGTGACGGCAGCGTTCGCCCGCTTGCTGAAAGACATCCGCGCCTGTCAAATCTGCGCGGCGCATCTACCGCACGAACCGCGCCCGGTGATCCGCGCGCGCGAGACCGCACGCATCGTCATCGCCGGCCAAGCCCCCGGCACCCGCGTCCACGCCAGCGGCATGCCCTTCACCGACCCTTCGGGTGACCGGCTCCGCGACTGGATGGGCGTCGATAACGAAACGTTCTATGACGATACGAAAATCGCCATCGTCCCGATGGGCTTCTGCTTCCCGGGCCTCGACGCCAAAGGCGGCGACTTGCCACCACGCAAGGAATGCGCCCCTGCTTGGCGCGAAAAGGTCTTCGGCAAACTCAAACATATCGACTTGACGCTCCTCGTTGGCAGCTATTCTCAAGCCTGGCACCTCAAAGGCCGCACGAAAAAAACGCTCACCGACACGGTCGCAGCCTGGCGCGATTACGGCCCCGATTGCATCCCGCTTCCGCACCCCTCCTGGCGCAACAGCGGTTGGATCAAGAAAAATCCCTGGTTCGAGGCGGAGTTGCTACCGCACCTGCGCCGCCGCATCTCGCGAGCTCTGAAATCATGACCCGCGTTCTCGCCCTCATCTTGTGTTTGACGCTGACCGCGTGCGTCGCGCAGCGCCTCGCGCCCGGCCCTGGCCCCGCGTCGCCGCATTTCGTCGACAAAGGCCACTGGATGTCCGGCGACGGCTTCGTTCTCGCTTTCAGCGAATGGCAAACCCAAAACCCCGCAATAGTCATCGTCGCGCTCCACGGCATGAACGACTACGGCCAATTCATCGACGCTGGCGCGAAGTACTGGCAGACCAAAGGCATCACGACCTACGCCTACGATCAACGCGGTTTCGGCCGCACCGAAGGCAACGGCCGCTGGCCGGGCCACGAAGTGATGGCGCAAGATGTGCGCACCTTCATCGCCCTCGTCCGCGAACGTCACCCGGGCGCGCGCGTCTTTCTGCTCGGCGAAAGCATGGGTGGTGCAGTCGCCATGCTCGCCGCCGCGCATAGCGACAAGCCCATCGCCGACGGTTTGATCTTGGTCTCGCCGGCACTATGGGGCTGGTCGAACCTCGACCTCGTCAAACGCTCGGCCCTCTGGGCCATGATGCAAATCGCCCCTGGCGGCCACCTTACCGGCCAAGGCCTCGCGATCAAACCCTCCGACAACGAGAACATGCTCGTCGCGCTCGGCCGCGATCCCTACGTCATCAAGCGCACGCGCATTGATGCCGTCTATGGCCTTGTTAATCTGATGGAGGCGGCGTGGCGCGCCGCGCCGGGAATCCAACTCCCGACCCACATACTCTACGCGAAAGACGATGAGGTTGTTCCCGCGCAACCGATCGAGCAAGCCACGGCGGCAATGCCGGGCACCGCGCGCGTCACCTGCTACGGCGACGGCTATCACATGCTGTTGCGCGATCTTGAAGCCCGGCGCAGCTGGAGCGCGATCGAAGCGTTCGTCCAAGCCCGCGAGGCGCCGTTGCCGGGCGGCTGCAGCGTGTCTCCCTAGGCGGGGTTCTGATGTTTTTCTTTTTCGTCCACTACGGCCATTTCTTCGAGCTTCCGCTCGCTCGACCCCGCCCAAAGGATGAGGGCTTGCACCATGCCGGCAAAGCCCAGCGCGAAGTAGAGATAGCCCTTGGGAATCGGCGTTCCCATCGCTTCGGCGACCAGGATGAATCCGACCAACAAAAGGAAGCTCAAAGCGACGATCTTGATCTCCTTGTGCTTTTCGATGAAGGCCGAAATCGGATTGATCGCCACCATCATCACGAACACGGAGATAATGATCGCCGCCGCCATAATCTCGATCTGCTGCGCAATGCCGACCGCCGTGATGACGGAGTCGATCGAGAACACGATGTCGATCACCGCAATTTGCGCGATGATCATCGCGAACGCGGCGCGCGCATGTTTCGATTTCCGTTCTTTGCGCACGTGCTTGTGCGGACGCACTTCGACGTTCATCTCTACGACGGCCTTCCAAATCAGGAACATGCCGCCCGCGCCAAGCACCAAGTCGCGCCAGCTGAAATCGTGTCCAAACAGCGAGATCCCGCTCTTACCTTCAAGATGCGAGAGATAAAAAAGCGTCGCCAGCAGTGCCAGACGGGTGCTCAACGCGACCGCAAGCCCGATCTGACGCGCAGCGTTGCGCTGATCCTTGGGCAACCGTTCGGCCAAGATGGCGATGAAGACGATGTTGTCGACCCCAAGAACGATCTCAAGTGCCGTCAGTGTCAGAAACGCCAGCCAAACTTCCGGACTCGTCAAAAATTCCATGGGAGCGCGCGTCGACCGTTAGAGAGTGACAGCAATGCAGAGGCGCGGACGCGCTCGACCAGAGGATGGTGGGCGCTGCTGGGATTGAACCAGCGACCCCTGCCGTGTGAAGGCAGTGCTCTCCCGCTGAGCTAAGCGCCCGAATTCCTAAGGACCGCTGCTATAGGGGGGCCGCGCGCGCCAAGTCAAGCGCGCCCGATGGCCTTGAGCGCCTCTTCCAACGCATCGAAATGGTCGATCACGATATCGGCGCCCAGTTCGTGCACAGGCGTTTCCGTATAGCCGAAGCTGACGAGGATAACAGGCACTTTGGCCGCGCGCGCCGCATTCACGTCCGTTTCGCTGTCGCCGATCATGACCGCACTGTCGTTTCGCCCGCCAAGTGCCGCAATCGTGTCCCAAAGATGGCGCGGGTCGGGTTTGCGATACGGCCGGCTGTCCGCACCCAAAATAACGGGAAACACATCCCTCAAATTCAGTTCGCCCAACAACTTCAATGACAGACCTTCAGGCTTGTTCGTGCATACGCCAAGCCGGTGACCTTGCGCCGAAAGCCGTCGCACCACACGCTCCGCGCTGGCGAACGGGCGGCTCGTCGTCGCAATGTTCGCGTCGTAGTGCTCGAGAAAGTGGCGCACCATATCTTCGACCGCGTCGGCGTCCGCCGGCGGACCGGAGGCTGCCATCGCGCGTTCGATGAGCACCCGCGCCCCGCGTCCCACCATATGGCGTACATCGTCGAGCGGCACGGGCGAGCGTCCAGCCCGCGTCAAAACGGCGTTTAATGCCGACGCCAGGTCGGGCGCCGTGTCCACCAGCGTTCCGTCAAGGTCGAAAATCACGCTTTCGGGGATCAATCGGGGCACGTCGTTAAGACTCTTGCGGGCGCGAGGGCGGGCAATTGCCATGGACCTGGCAAGAAAGCGAAACATTTTTTTATTTCGCCATGCCATAACCCTGTGTAAGCGTCCGGCCGCGAAACGCCGGAAGTTCCCCGTTTATTCAGGGTTTAGGCTTGACCTCTCAGACCACGAACCGATCGCGCGTTCCGCTTGCCGCCGTTGTCCTGGCCGCCGGCAAAGGCACGCGCATGAAATCGGCGCTGCCCAAGGTGCTGCACCCGGTCGCCGGATTACCGATCCTGGGCCACATTCTGTTGACGTTGAGGTCGCTCGGCGCCGCCAAATCGGTCGTCGTAACCGGGTCGGGTCAAACCGGCATCGAAGCCCTAGCGCGTAATATGTCGGCCGCGACCGCGCTCCAAGATCCGCCATTGGGCACCGGCGATGCCGCGCGCAGCGCGCTTCCCGCACTCGAAGGCTTTACCGGCGACGTCGTGGTTCTCTATGGCGACAACCCGCTGCTGACGGAAGAGACGCTGAAAACGTTACTCGCGGCACGCGCGTCCGGCGCCGATCTGGCGCTGATGGGATTTAGACCCGCTGACCCGGCGCCCTATGGCCGCCTGATCCAACTCCCCAGCGGCGATCTTGACGCCATCGTCGAAGCCCGCGACGCCACGCCCGAACAAAAGCGCGTGGGCTTTTGCAATGCCGGCGGCTTCTTGCTCGACGCAGATTTGTTGCGCGCCTTGTTGGGCGAACTCAAAAACGAAAATGCCCAGCGCGAATACTATCTGACCGACATCGTCAGCGGCGCGCGCCGGCGAAATCTTCGGTGCGTCGCCGTCGAAGTTCCCGCCGAAGACGTGCTCGGCATCAACTCGCGCATCGAGCTTGCGCAAGTCGAAGCCATCATGCAGCGCCGCTTGCGCGACAAGGCCATGCTGAACGGCGCGACCTTGACCGACCCCGATACAGTCTGGTTCAGCCATGACACTCAGCTCGGCCGCGACGTCAATGTTGGTCCCAACGTCGTATTCGGTCCGAAAGTCAAAATTGCCGACAACGTCTCGATCAAGGCCTTTTGTCATTTTGAAGAATGTACCGTCGCGGAAGGCGCCATTCTTGGGCCGTACGCACGACTTCGTCCCGGAGCCGTCATCGGGCGCGATGTGCACATCGGCAATTTTGTCGAGATTAAGAAAGCCGTGATCGAAGACGGCGCCAAAGCAAATCACTTGGCCTATATCGGCGACGCGCGCGTTGGCGCGGGCGCAAACATCGGCGCCGGAACCATCACCTGCAACTATGACGGCTTCGACAAGCACTTCACCGATATCGGCGCCGGGGTGTTCATCGGCTCAAACAGCGCGCTCGTTGCGCCGGTGAAAATCGGCGACGGCGCCTATGTTGGGGCCGGCAGTGTCGTCACTAAAGAAGTCGAGAAGGACGCGCTCGCTGTTGAGCGCAGCGATCAACGCCAAGTACCCGGTTGGGCGGCGAAGTTTCGCGCCACAAAGCGTGCTGAAAAATCGAAGAAAGCTAAGGAGTAGGTTCAATGTGCGGCATCGTAGGCATCGTGGGACGTCCGGACGCAGCACCCGTCATTTTGGATTCGCTCAAGCGGCTTGAGTATCGCGGTTACGATTCCGCCGGCATCGCAACGCTTGTGAACGGCCAAATCGAACGCCGCCGCGCGCCAGGCAAACTTTCCATTCTCGGCAAGGTCCTCGCCGAAACGCCGTTGTCAGGCTCGACCGGCATCGGCCACACGCGTTGGGCGACGCACGGCGTTCCGAACGAAACGAACGCCCACCCGCACGCCTCCGATCGCGTCGCGGTCGTGCATAATGGCATCATCGAGAATTTTCGTGAATTGCGCCAGGAACTCGAAGAGAAGGGCCACAAATTCGTCACCGAAACGGACACTGAGGTTTCGGTTCATCTCATCACCGAATACCTGAACCAGGGCATGGAGCCCACGAAAGCAGCATCGACGGCGATCAAGCGCCTGAAGGGCGCGTTCGCGCTCGGCATCATCTTCAAAGACCACGAAGGCCTAATGGTCGGCGCGCGCAGCGGCCCGCCGCTCGCCGTCGGTTTCGGTAACAAAGAAATGTATCTGGGCTCGGATGCCTTCGCGCTCGCACCGCTCACGAACAAAGTCGCCTATCTCGAAGACGGAGATTGGGCCGTCATCCATCCTGACGGCGTGAAAATTTACGACGCCAAAGATCGTCCCGCGAACCGCGAAGTCCAAACGACGTCGGTGTCCGCAAGCTTGGTAGACAAGGGCTCGCACCGCCATTTCATGGCGAAAGAGATTTTCGAACAGCCCGAAGTCATCGGCCACACGCTGAACACGGTAATCAATCCCGTGACGCAGACCGTCACGCTGCCCAAAACATCGTTCGACTTTGCAAACCTGCCGAAGCTCACGATGGTTGCCTGCGGTACGGCGTCTTATGCAACGTTGGTTGCCAAATACTGGTTCGAACGCATTGCGCGGATGACGGTCGAAATCGATGTCGCGTCCGAGTTCCGCTATCGCGAAGTGCCGATGCCCCGTGGCGGCTTGGCACTATTCGTGTCGCAATCGGGCGAAACCGCCGACACGCTTGCCGCGCTGCGCTACTGTCGGGAGCAGGGCCAACACATCGCCTCGATCGTCAACGTCGCTTCAAGCACGATGGCGCGCGAGTCCGAAGTGATCTTCCCGACCCACGCCGGCCCCGAACTCGGCGTTGCCTCGACGAAAGCTTTCACCTGTCAACTCGCCGTGCTTGCCGCGCTGTCGATTGCCGCCGGCCGGGCCCGCGGTTGCATTTCGCGCGACGCCGAAATTCGCCTCACGCGCACGCTCATGGAAGTGCCGCGCCACATCGTAACCCTTCTGGGACAGGAGCAGGTCTACGTCGCCTTGGCGCAGGAACTGGCAAAGGCGCGCGACGTGCTCTATCTCGGCCGCGGCCTGTCCTATCCCATTGCGATGGAAGGGGCCCTTAAGCTGAAAGAAATTTCCTACATTCACGCCGAGGGTTACGCCGCCGGCGAACTGAAGCACGGCCCGATCGCACTCATCGACGAAAGCGTCCCCGTCGTGGTTATCGCACCCTATGACGGCCTCTTCGAAAAGACGATTTCGAACATGCAGGAAGTCATGGCCCGCAAGGGCAAAGTAATTTTGATTTCCGACAAGCGCGGCTTGGAACTCGCCGGCGACAAAGTTTGGGCCCGCATCGAAGTGCCCGAAGTCGATCCGTTCGCGGCACCGCTACTCTATTCCGTGCCGGTGCAGTTGCTCGCCTATCACACGGCCGTCGTCAAAGGCACGGACGTCGATCAGCCGCGCAACCTCGCAAAATCCGTAACGGTTGAATAAGCCGGCTTCTAAGTGCCCGCGACGGCCACTTCGTTGAGAACGGCGATGTAGTGGCAAGCTGCGGCTGTGAGTACGAGCCAGTGCCAGATCGCATTCTGATAAGGCAATCGGTCCCACAAATGGAACACGACGCCGATGCTGTAGATGACGCCGCCGGCGGCGATCAAGATCAAGCTGTTGAATGAAACCGATTGCATCAACGGATTGGCCGCGATCAGAATCGACCAGCCAAGTCCCAAATACATCGCAATCGTGATCGATTCCCACCGGCGCGGAAACGCAAGCTTCATGGCCGCGCCGATCACGGCGACCGTCCACACGAAACCCAGCAAGCCAAATCCCCAATCGCCGCCAACGCGGTTCATGAGGAACGGTGTATACGTGCCGGCGATCATGATAAAAATCGCAGCGTGATCGAACCGACGCCACAATTCTTTGGTGGGCGAGGGCGGCCACATATTGTAAGCCGCCGAGCATGTCAGCATCGCCAATAGGCCCAGGCCATAGAGCCCGGCACCCAGCGTGAGCAGCCCTTGATCGTGCTGTGACGCGGTGATCAAAAGCGCCACCGTAGCGATCAGGCCGAACAACAATCCGAAAATGTGTGCAGCCGCATCGGCGAGAAATTCCCCACGGGAGTACCGGGGAAACGAATGAACTTCTCTGCCGTCGCTCTCAACGCTCATGTCCATCACTTCACATGGCGACCTGGGCAAAACCGTGACGGAAATTTCCTTCGGCTGCCAAGACACGCGGTTGTTACACGTTGCCATGAATTCGTTCAGGAACGGTCAATGCGGATCGCGCTCGGCGTAGCGCTGGTCACACTCGCTTAACCAAAAGCGGCAAACAAAATCCTCAGAATGCGGCTATCCTTCGCTGCAGTTGCGTCATCACGGATGGCCATTCCGTTGCAACAACGCTGAAATAAACAGTGTCCCGCACAAACCCGTCGGACATGATCATGTGCTGACGCAAAGTGCCTTCTTCTTTCGCCCCCAGCTTCAATATGGCCGCGCGCGATCGACTGTTACGAGCGTCACACTTGAGCTCGACGCGATTGAGCTTCAGATCGTCGAACG
The DNA here is from genome assembly GCA_021413465.1 of Alphaproteobacteria bacterium. GTDB lineage: Bacteria > Pseudomonadota > Alphaproteobacteria > Micropepsales > Micropepsaceae > SZUA-430. The sequence continues at coordinate 9,326 of JAIOQG010000224.1, forward strand.
CAAAGGCGAAAAGCAGAGACTTGCAAGAGGGATTGACCACGCCGCCCCAGCTGTCTCGGGCATAAAACGTGTGCCCGATTTCAACCCGCTTATGCGGCAATTCGATATTCAGATAACGCGTCGACCCGACAATTCGGTCAGCTTTCGTGTCGATCACCGAAAAGGCGAGTTCGCGTTTGCCGTCGCTGACGCTGGCCGTCCAGTCGAACCAGCGATCGAAATGCGATCCGCTGATATCGGCCGGCATGAAGGCAAAAAGGGGCGCGTCCGCCTTCGCCGCCGCACGCAAGCCATCGCGATGCGCCTCGGCGTGGGGCTCGAGGCGTACGAACTTATTCTCAAGAACTTTGGTCTGGATACCCATTTCCTCGCTCGCCCCGTGTGCTTTTGGCTTTGCGGTTCCGGGTTCTTCGCTTCTATAGTGGCCCCATGTCAAACAACCACACAGTCGACGACGAAAAGCGCGCCGCCGCCGAGGCCGCGCTCGAATACGTCAAACCGGGCATGCGCCTTGGCCTAGGCACGGGCTCAACCGCCGAACACTTTGTCCGCGCACTCGCCCCGCGTGTGAAGGCCGGACTGAAGCTGATAGCCGTCGCGACTTCGGAGCGGACGGCCACTCTAGCGCAAGAACTTGGGATCGCCGTGTCGGACCTGAACATGGTGCGTCACCTTGACCTGACGGTCGACGGCGCCGACGAAATCGGCCCTGGTCTCACCGTGATCAAAGGCGGTGGTGGGGCGCTGCTGCGGGAGAAGATCGTCGCCTTTGCGTCGAAGCGCATGGTGGTGATCGCCGACGGCGCCAAACTCGTCGATACGCTGGGCCGCTTTCCTCTGCCGGTCGAAATCGCGCGCTTTGGCTGGCACGTGACCATGGAGCGCGTGGCCGAGGCTGCAGCCCGCTGCGGTTGCTCCCAAAACCTCATGCGCCTACGTGGCGGGGAAGCTCATCCCTTTGCCACCGACGGCGGCAACTACATCGCCGATTGCGCCGCCGAGTCCATTCCAGACCCCGAGCGTCTGGCACGATCGTTGGAAGCGATACCCGGCGTCGTCGGTCACGGCCTGTTTATCGGCATGGCGAGCATTGCGCTCATCGGGAAACCAGCCGGCGTCACCACGCTTGAACTGCCGCATCATTGAACCGGCAGCCGCAGGCCTAGAGTAGCTCCCGCAATAACACCGGGCGTTAGCCCTATTGCGCGCAATTGAACCGTGCGCATTAGCGGAACGGCATTGCCTTTCCCCGACGATAGGCCGGTCAGCTATTCGGGGAAGAATGCAGCACAAATTTCGCTTCGTGGCGTCTCGATTCAGCGCGTCCACGCGGCCTGGCCAGATCGCCAACGATCGCGGCTCAGGCGGCGACGTGATCGCGTGGCTGCGCGAACGTTTGATCGAAAACACGGTTGAGGCCGACATCGGGCTGCCGGCTCAGGACGGCTTGGATTGGGGGCTTTGGCTCGAACTCGGCGACGACCGCTTCTTGATCTACGCCCGCAGTGCTGACGGCGAGGCAGGAAACACCCTGGATTCCCAGTGGCATGTTGGCGTCGAAGCATTCGAGCCCCACCTAGCCTTGCGCCCGCAAGCCCGCACCAGGCGCCAGACCCGCATGGACGGCTTGGTCGCTGTCTTGCGGACAATCATGACCTCGGAGCCTGGCTTGGTCCTGCTGTCCGAAGAAGATGATTAACCGCACCGTGTTGTGAAACTGGCATTGCCGGATCGAGCGCGCTATCTAACCCTTGAAAGGCATCGATACCGCACATGAATTGGAACCCCGCCAGCTGGCGCACCCGGCCCGTCGCTCAGATTCCGGTCTACCCGGATCCTGAGGCACTTACCCGTGCAGAGACGAAACTGAAATCGTATCCGCCGCTCGTTTTTGCCGGCGAGGCGCGCAATCTGAAGCGCTCGCTTGCCGAGGTGGCTGAAGGCCGGGCTTTCCTGATGCAAGGCGGGGATTGCGCCGAATCGTTCGCCGAATTCCATCCCGGCAACATCCGCGACACGTTTCGCGTCATCCTCCAGATGGCCGTCGTTCTGACCTTTGCCGGCGCCATGCCCGTCGTGAAGGTCGGCCGCATTGCCGGACAATTCGCCAAACCGCGTTCGGGCGACACCGAAGTGGTGAATGGGGTGGAACTGCCGTCCTACCGCGGCGACATCATCAATGCCTCGCCGTTCGATGCGGCCTCGCGTGCCCCCGATCCCGACCGCATGATTCAATCCTACGCCCAAGCCGCTTCGACGCTGAACCTCTTGCGTGCCTTCGCGCAAGGCGGTTACGCCGATCTGCATAACGTGCATCGCTGGAATTTGGGCTTCATCGCAGGCTCGCCCTCGGGCGAGAAATACCGCGCGCTGGCCGGCCGCATTTCCGAAACGCTTGAATTCATGGAAGCCTGCGGCATCACGCCGGAATCCACACCACAACTGCGCACGACGGATTTCTACACCAGTCACGAAGCGTTGTTGCTCGGCTACGAGCAGGCCATGACGCGCATCGATTCGACGACCGGCGATTGGTACGACACTTCGGCCCATTTGCTTTGGATCGGCGATCGCACTCGCCAGCTCGACGGCGCGCACATCGAATTCGCGCGCGGCATCAACAACCCTCTCGCCGTCAAATGCGGCCCCTCGCTGTCGAATGACGATCTGATCCGTATCTGCGACGTGCTCAACCCGGCGAACGAAGCCGGGCGGTTGACGCTCATCGCTCGCTTCGGCGCCGACAAAGTCGAGGAACATCTGCCGCGCCTCATCCGCACGATCAAACGCGAAGGCCGCAAGGTCGTGTGGTCGTGCGATCCCATGCACGGCAACACGATCAAGTCGTCGTCGGGCTACAAGACGCGCCCCTTCGACCGTGTGCTGAAAGAGGTCGAAAACTTCTTCGTGGTGCATCGTGCCGAAGGCACACACGCAGGAGGCGTACACTTGGAATTGACCGGCCAAAACGTGACCGAGTGCACCGGCGGCGCCTCGGCCATCACCGATGCGGATCTTTCAAGCCGATATCACACCCATTGCGATCCGCGCCTCAACGCCAACCAGGCCTTGGAGCTCGCTTTCGTGGTGGCCGAAGGTATCCGCGCCGAACGCTTCAAAAACCCGCGGATCATTGCGGCCCAGTGACACGGCTGCGCGGCGTCCGGCTTGCTATCGCCGGGTGCACAAGTCTAGCTTCCCGGCGGGGACATTTGTGGGGGCAATCGGATGCGGCGCGCGCTTCTGATTTGGTGCGCTTTCGGCGCCAGCGTGATCGGTCTTAAAGCCTATCTCGATCGAACGGTATTGAAGTACCCGGATGTCGCCGTGCGCGCCGGAAGCGAAGTCTATTTGATCCCGCGCCGCATGGTCGACGGCGACGGCTGGCGCGCCGACTTGATGCGCCTGGCTGGCTGCTGGGATGTGCGCGAAGCGGGCGTTATCTCGGCCGCATCGCACATGGCGAACTGCAATGGCACCCGCGCACTGCCCTTAAAAATCCCGGCAAAGGATTTGGGCCCCGACGCGGAAATCACGCTGCAACAAAAGCCATTGCCCGTTTTGTTTTGGCGCGCCTACGCGCCACCCGACGATCACGTGCCGCAATTGGTCGACGCTTGGGCGGGGCGGGGCAGTTGGGCGGGGCGCAAGTTGATCCTGCGCGCGGATTGGCAACTGTTCCGCATCGAAGCGCCGGGAACGCCCTGGGTCTATCTGCTCACCCGCGAGCCCGAAACCGGCAAAGCGGAAGAATTGGCCTCGCTTTACGCCGGACGCTGCTACCGGCCCGAACAAATGAGCGACATCGGCATCAATTGCGACTTCGTTCTGCCGATCGGTGCGAATGCCGCCATCGAATACTCGCTCGGCCCCGACGAGATCGTCAGCATGGTGCCGCTGCGCGAGGGCGTCGTTTCGGTCACTTCGTCATGGCGCAACCCGGCGCTCAGCCGCCCAGGTGCACCAGCCGTCGCCCAAAACTATCGCCGCTGAACAGGCCGATAAAGGCGGCGGGCGCTTGTTCCAAACCGTCGATGATTTCTTCGCGATAGGTGAGCTTCCCCTCGCGCACCCACGCCGCCATCTGCGTCCGCGCCTCGACGAACTGCGCGCCGTAGTCGTAGACCACCAAGCCTTCCATGCGCAGACGCTGCGTGATGAACGGCAACGTGTTGCGAATGCCGCGCGGCGTCGTGGTGTTGTATTCCGATATTTGCCCCGACACGACGATGCGTCCGCCGCGCCGCATATTCATGATCGCGGCGTCGAGCGTCTCGCCGCCGACATTGTCGAAATAGATGTCGATGCCTTTCGGCGCCGCTTGCTTGAAAGCGGACGTCAGATCGCCCGCGGCCTTGTAGTTGATCGCGACGTCGAAGCCGATTTCCTTCAAATAGGCGCACTTCGCGTCTGAACCCGCGAGGCCGATCGCGGTGCAACCCGCGATCTTCGCCAATTGCCCCGCCGTGGCGCCGACCGTGCCCGCCGCCGACGATACCAAAACAACCTGTTCTGCCTTCGGTTTGCCGATCTCGGCCATGCCGAAATAGGCGGTCAACCCAGGAATGCCGAAAATCCCGATCGCGGCCGTCGCTTTGATCGCCCCTTGATAGATCGCGGGGTCCAACGCCTGCACCCCGCGCCCATCGCTGATCGCGTGGGTTTGCCAACCGAAGCCGCCCCAAACCTGAGCGCCTTCCTTCAGCTTTGCATTGCGCGACGTGAGCACCGTGCCCACGCCCGCACTTTCAATCGTGGCGCCGATGGGCAGGGCAGGGGCATACGAATCCCCCGACAGCCGCGAACGCATTCCCGGATCGACGGATATATGATCGACCCGGATCAACGCCTGACCGTCTTGGAGTTCGGACAACGGCGCCTGCTCCAAGCGAAAATCATCCGCATGCGGAACGCCCTGCGGACGCTTCGCCAACACCCAACGGCGTAACTGGCTCCCATCAGTCATGGCAATTGTCCACTGTCCATTTCGTTGCTCTCAAACTAACGCGTGGGCCAGATTCTGCATCATCTGCCGTCGAATCGTCGAAATGAATCGCGTAGTTGTTGTCGAGATCATTCCAATATGGATCGTCCGCTTCCGTGCGCGGCCAAACCGCCACCAACTTGTCGCCACGCAATTCAATTATGTAATCGAGAAAGTCTGCGTTGCAGGTGGCGCACTGTCCGGCGGTGCCCGCCGTCAGCGCTACTCCTGCCCACGGTTGACCCCGCACATTCACATTCCAACCGACAAATTGGCCCACTTCAAACTCGTTCATGCGCGAATCGCCGTACTTAAACTGAATATCGCGCTTCGCGCTCTGTCCGCACTTTGAGCAAGGAACCACCGCGTGAAGAGTGTTGAAGAAGCCCATGGCGCTCCTTGATCAAACCGCCTTGTCAGGTCCGATCTTCACCAACGCCTTGCCGAAGTTTTCGCCCTTGAAGAGCCCCAAGAAAGCGCTCGGCGCGTTTTGCAATCCTTCGACCACCGTCTCGCGCCACTTCATTTTGCCCTGCGCGACCAAGGTGCCCATTTCTTTGTGGAACTCCGGCAGCAGATTGAAATGGTTCGACACGACGAAGCCTTCGATGCGCAGGCTCATCGGAATGGTCATGATGATGTTCGATGGCCCGGGGGCCGGCGCTGTATTGTTGTACTGCTCGATCATGCCGCACACGGCGATGCGGCCGAACTGGCGCATGTGGTTCAGTGCCGCTTCCAAATGCTTGCCGCCGACATTTTCGAAATAGACGTCGATGCCTTTGGGGAAGGCGGCGCCAACCGCGGCATTCAAATCTTTTTCCGTCTTGTAGTTGATGGCCTTGTCGATCTTTGCCTCTTTCAAGAGCCACTGGCACTTCTCGTCCGATCCGGCCGAACCCACGACATAGGCGCCATGCGCCTTGGCAAGCTGACACACAATGCTGCCGACGGCGCCCGACGCTGCCGACACGAACACCGTCTCACCGGCCTTGAAGCCGCCGATTTTGAAAAGACCCGCATAGGCCGTCAGCCCCGGCATCCCCAGTGCGCCGAGAAAGCTCTGCACCGGTGCGAGCTTCGGATCGACCTTCTGCGGCATGGCTTGCGGTCCCACGACCGCGTATTCGCGCCAGCCCAGCATGTGGTTCAGATAGTCGCCAACCGCGAAATGCGAGCCTTTACCCGCGGCGATCACCTGGCCGATCGTGCCACCGGTTAACGCTTCCCCGATCTGAAACGGAGGGACATAGCTCGCGCGATCGACCATGCGCCCACGCATATAGGGATCGACCGACATCCAAACGTTGCGGACGAGCACCTCGCCATCCTTCGGTTGCGCCACCGCCGCCTCGACATATTCGAAGTTCGCTTCGGTCGGCATGCCGTCGGGGCGGCTTTTCAGCCGGATTTCATGACCTTTGAGATTGCTCATTGCAGTATCCTGAGTTGGGGAGAAGAAATGGCGTCAACCATAGTTTGGCCTGCCGGCCCCGCCAGGCCAAGGTGCGAAGTGACAACCCTGCAATATTTGTTGAATTATTGCGGCGCACCGCCAGGTGGCGTACAGGAATCAAACAGTAGATCATGAGCTGCACGCGTGAGTTGCGGTGCCGCCAAAAAGCGACGGAATTGATCTTTGGACTATTCATCGGCTGAACCAATGCCAGACTTGAAAGCGGGCGTCATCGGCGCCGGGGCGTTCGGTCGCCTTCACGCTCAGAAATACTCAAGCTTGCCGGGCGTCACCCTCGTCGGCATCGCCGACACCAGCGAGGAACGCGCCCACGTCTTGGCGCGCGACTTCGGCGTTACGGCATTCGCCGGCTGGCGCAGCATGCTTCAACAAGTCGACATCGTCACGATTGCGGCCCCCGCCCGTTTCCACGGCGAGATTGGGGTCGCCTGCCTCAACATGGGCAAGCACGTCTTCATCGAAAAACCGTTGGCCGCAAATCTTCGCGAAGCCGACGCATTGATCCGCGTTGCCGAGCGCCAGGGTTTGGTCCTGCACACCGGGCATCAAGAACGCTTTGTGATGCGCCATCTTGGGCTTTTCGACGGCGACGTGAAGCCGCTCAAAATCGAAAGCCACCGTGCAGCACCGTTCAACCCGCGCAACACCGACGTCAGCGTCGTTCTCGATCTGATGATCCATGATCTCGATTTGGTGCACCAACTCAACGATGCCGATATCGCCGAATTGCGCGCGACCGAACGCTCCTTCTATGGCCGCTCCGACGAGGTCGCAGCCGACCTCACGCTCGCGGGCGGCATGCAAGTTGAACTGTTCGCCAGCCGCATGGCCGACGCCCGCAAGCGCTTCATGCGCATCACCTATCCCGACGGCGAGATTTTCATCGACTTCCTCACCCGCGAAATGACGAACACCACGCCGCGCAAACTGCGCGCGTTGGGAAGCGTCAGCACGGTCGAAGGTTTGCCCTGTCCGTCGACCGATCCGCTGGGTCACGGTGTGGCGCAATTCATCCGTTCCGTTCGCGAACAAAGACCTGCAGCAATCGCCCCGCGCGAAGCGCGCCGCGCTCTCGAAACTGCGCTGGCGATCCTCGACGCTGCAAAAGTCGCCCGCCCCGAAAAGAGAATTGCTCATGCCTGAAGCAGCCAAGAATGACGCCCGCACCGGTTCGGCGGCTGCGGGCCCGATCCGTTTTTTCGACCTCGAAACGCCAAAACTGCGCCTGCGCGCCGACATTGAAGCGCGCTGGAAAAAAGTGCTCGATCACGGCGCCTTCATCGGCGGTCCCGAAGTGGCGGAACTGGAAACCGCACTTGCGGCCTATGTCGGCGCCAAACATGCGCTCGCGGTAGCCAGCGGCACCGACGCGCTCGTCATCGCGCTCATGGCCGAAGACCTGACATCGGCCGACGCCGTCTTCCTGCCCGGCTTCACCTACAATGCCTCGGCAAACGCGATCCTCGTAGCCGGTGCGACGCCGGTCTTCGTCGACGTCGATGCCCACACCTGCAACATCGACATCGCGCATATTGAAGCTCAGATCGACACCGTCAAACGCGAAGGCAAGCTCAAGCCCCGGATGATCCTTTCGGTCGATCTCTATGGACTGCCCGCGGACTATGCCGCGCTCAATCGCGTCGCGAAGAAGCACGGCATGCTCGTGCTTGCCGACGCCGCCCAAAGCCTCGGCGGCGCCCAAGGTGGCGCGCGCATCGGCGCACTCACCGACATGACCGCGACGAGCTTCTATCCGTCGAAGACGCTGGGTTGCTACGGCGACGGCGGCGCAATGTTCACGGACGATACGTCGCGCTTCGAGCGTTGGTCCTCGATCCGCTGGCACGGCACGGATGCCCAAAAGAAAGAGTCCATCCGCGTCGGCGTCAACGGCCGCTTGGATTCGGTTCAATGCGCCGTGCTGCTGTCAAAGCTCACGATCTTCCCCGAAGAAATGAAAGCCCGCGAACGCATCGCGCAGCGCTACCGCCAGGCCCTCGGCAACGCCGTCGAAGTGCAGCACGTCCCCGCCGGCTCCCACAGCGCCTGGGGCCTATTCACGATTCAGGTCGACAACCGCGACGCAGTCCAAAAAAAGCTTCAGGAGGCGGGCGTCCCGTCTTCCGTCTACTATTTCAAATCGTTGCACCAGCACGAAGCCTTCGCCAAATACGCGCCGAAAGGCGGCCTGCCGGTCTGCGAAAAACTGGCCGGCCGGGTGCTTAGCCTGCCTATGCACCCCTATTTGACCGACGATCAGATTGACCGCGTCGTCGCGGCGGTCAAATCTGCGGCATGAGCTTACGAACCATCACCGCCATCACCGCCATCGCCGCCCTCGCGCTGACACTCACCGCCTGCGACGGTCTGATGAAGACCGACACCCAGCCCGACCCCGCGGCACAGCAAAAGCGCGCCGCCGCCGACCACGATGCGCAGTTCGAGGCCGAAATCATGGTTGGCCGCGTCGAGGTCATGCAGGATCAAACCGTCCGCGGTCTCGAAACGCTGGGCGCCGGGCGACCGGCCATCGCGGAATTGCCGACGGACCGCGACACCTATCGTCGTTTGTACGACGCCGTCGAACGCTACAACGCACTCAACACTTTTGCCTGCAGCGGTGGCGTCGCCAGTGGAAGTTTATGCGGCAAGCCGCCATATCTTCCCCTGTGGTACGCCGGTCGCGCCCGTCCCAACACATCGGGGACCGGCCTAAAGACCATGGCCGAAGAAATGCAGGATCGCATGATGCCGTTATGGGATGCCGTGTGCGCCAAAGCGAAAGCCAAAACCGGCGACGAACATTTTTGCGCGATCGAATGACGGAGCATAGGAGTTAGGTCATGACGGCCTCCCTCAAAATCGCGCTCGCTCAACTCAATCCGGTTGTCGGCGACATTCCGGGCAATCTTGCAAAGGCGCGCAAAGCCCGCGCCGACGCGGCGGCGCAGGGCGCCGATATCATCCTGTTCAGCGAACTCTTCATGGTCGGCTACCCGCCCGAAGATCTCGTGTTGAAGCCGGCGCTGCAGGCCGACGCCCGTGCCGCGGTCGAAGCGTTGGCGAAGGAAACGACGTCCGGCCCCGCAACGCTCATCGGCACGCCGTGGCTTGAAGACGGCAAGCTCTACAACGCCTTCGCCTGCCTCGACGCCGGCGCGATCAAGGCGCTGCGCTACAAAGTCGATCTGCCGAACTACGGCGTGTTTGACGAAAAACGCGTCTTCACGCCGGGCCCGCTGCCGGGCCCGGTCGAAATCCGCGGCGTGCGCATCGGCATTCCGATCTGCGAAGACATTTGGAAAAGCGACGTCGTCGAATGCATCGGCGAGACCGGCGGCGAATTCCTGTTGGTGCCGAACGGCTCTCCCTTCGAAGCCTCCAAGGAAGAAACGCGACTCAACATCGCCGTCTCGCGCGTCGTCGAAAGCGGCCTGGCGCTTGCCTATCTCAATCAAATTGGCGGCCAGGACGAACTCGTCTTCGATGGCGGCTCGTTCGTCATCAACCCCGACCGCAGCCTGGCGCTGCAAATGCCCAGCTGGGAAGAAGCGCTCGCGATCACCAACTGGCGCCGCGACGGCAAGCGCTGGATCTGCGAACCGGGCACGAAAGCGACACTCCCCGACGGCCACGCAGCGGTGTACCAAGCCATGATGCTCGGCCTGCGCGACTACGTCCGCAAGAACCGCTTTCCCAACGTAGTGCTCGGCCTTTCCGGCGGCATCGACTCCGCGCTCACCGCGGCCGTCGCGGTCGATGCCCTGGGAGCGGCGAACGTGCGCTGCGTGATGATGCCTTCGCGCTACACGGCGCAAGACAGCCTCGACGACGCGTCTGAGGTGGCCCGCCTTCTCGGCACGCAACTCGACAACATTCCCATCGAAGAGGGCGTGAAGGCGTTCGGCACGATGCTGTCGCCGATGTTCGCCGGGCGCGCGCCCGACACCGCGGAAGAAAACATCCAGTCGCGCATCCGCGGCGTCACCTTGATGGCGCTCTCGAACAAATTCGGCCCGATGGTCCTGACCACCGGCAACAAATCGGAAATGTCGGTCGGCTACGCCACGCTCTATGGCGACATGTGCGGCGGCTACAACGTGCTCAAAGACATCTACAAGATGCAGGTCTTCGCGCTCTCGAACTGGCGCAATCAGCACAAGCCCGAAGCCGCCGACCGCCGAACTGCGCGCGAACCAAAAAGACGAAGACTCGCTGCCGCCCTATGCCAAACTCGACGACATCCTCGAATGCCTCGTCGAGGGCGAGATGCCGGTTGAAGACATTATCAAGCGCGGCCACGACTTGGCGACGATCAAGCGGGTGGAACATTTGCTCTCGATCGCCGAATACAAACGCCGCCAGGCCCCACCCGGCGTCAAAATCACGCGCAGAAACTTCGGCCGCGACCGCCGTTATCCGATCGTCAATCGCTTCCGCGACACCGGCGCGCCTCTGCCCGAGCCGGATCGCTCGCTGCTGAAGGCCGGCGCACAGAGTAAGACCGAAGCGTTCGACTTCTAAAGTTTATGCCTGTC
>JAIOQG010000225.1 GCA_021413465.1 Alphaproteobacteria bacterium
GTCGACAGGCACGGTGTTCGTGAAGACGCATTTCGTCGCCGTGTAGAAGGCGGGGATCGCGTAGACGCCGACTTGCATGCCGGGCGCGGCCATCGTCGGCACGAAAGGCGCAAAGTAGGAGAGGTAGCCACCCATCGCCGCTGTCGTGTGGGTGCGGATGGCGGTGATCTTATTGTCCTTGTCGAGCGCGATCGAGGACTCGGTGACGTGATCGCGGCCTTGGGTGTCGGAGAGGAAGGCTTCGCTGCGCTCCGATGTCCATTTCACCGGACGCCCGAGTTTCTTTGCGGCGAACATGACGAGCGGATACTCGTGATAAATGAACGACTTCATGCCGAAGCCGCCGCCGACGTCTTTCGTGATGACGCGTAGTTTCGCTTCCTCGATGCCGAACATGTGTTTGGCAATGCCGCCGCGCATGCCGTGCACGCCCTGGCTGCCGGTGTAGAGCGTGTATTTGTCCGCTTGCTTGTCGTAAGCGGCGAGGCAGGCGCGGGGCTCCATCGCGTTGACGACGACGCGCTGGTTGACGAGCTTGATCGTGGCGACGTGGGCGGCTTTGGCGAAGGCTGCATCGGTCGCGGCTTTGTCGCCGAGTTCGTGGTCGAGCGCGACGTTCGATTTCATCTGCGGGTGGATGGGCTTGGCGGACAGGGCGGCGACCGTGTCCACGACGGCGTCAAGTTCTTCATAGTCGACGCGGATGAGTTCGGCGGCGTCGCGGGCTTGGGCTGCGGTTTCGGCCACAACCATGGCGACGGGTTCGCCCAAATGACAGACGCGGTCTTTCGCAAGCGAATGACGCGGCGGCACGATCATGGGGGTGCCGTCTCGGTGCGGCATCAGCGCGACGCAGGGGATCGGTTTGATGCCGGCGGCTTCGATGTCCTTATTCGTGTAAACGCCGATGACACCTTTTGCTTCGCGGGCCGCAAGGGTGTCGATGGCCATGATTTTCGCGTGCGCGTGCGGCGAGCGCAGCAGCACCATGTGCGCTGTGCCGGGCAGGAACGTGTCGTCGGCGTATTCGCCCTTGCCCGTGACGAGGCGATTGTCCTCGAACCGGCGAACCGGTTGTCCTGCGCCGAATTTCATGTGCGTGACCTCAAAGTTGACGAGGCGCGAGCCTTACGGCCGCGCCTCAATGCCGAAATTGAAAAATCCAATACGAATTCAATTGCGATAGGAGTTGTCTTTGCGATCGAGCAAACGCAAGAGGCCCGGCCAAACCAATTTGTCCGCGTAGGCGCTGCTGGTGTTCATGCCCGACACTTGGTCCGTGACTTTGTCCGGCACGCCGTCGTTCGGCTGGTTGATCTTCGTGCCGCCGCTCAGGGCGCGCACTTGGATCGTGCAGGCGCGCTCCAGATTGTACAGGCGCAAGAATGCATCGGCGCAGGTTCTACCGATAGTCAGCGTTCCATGGTTGCGCAGGATCATCAGGTTGCTGGTGCCCAGGTCGTTGACCAAGCGTGGGCGCTCATCGTGATCAAGCGCGACGCCTTCGTAGTCGTGGTAGGCGATGTCGGCATGGACCAACATCGCGTGCTGGCTGATAGGCAGAAGGCCATGGGCCTGGCAGGAGACCGCAACGCCGTCGGCGGTGTGGACGTGGATCACGGCTTGCGCGTCCTCGCGCGCCATGTGAATCGCGGAGTGGATCGTGAAGCCGGCCGGGTTCACGGGGTAGGGGCTGTCCATCACCTTGTTGCCGTCGACGTCGATCTTGACGAGGCTTGAGGCCGTGATCTCGTCGAACAACATGCCGTAGGGATTGATGAGGAAGTGATGCTCAGGTCCCGGTATGCGCGCGGAAATGTGGGTGAAGATCATGTCGGCCCAGCCGTGATGGGCGACCAGGCGATAGGTCGCCGCGAGATCGGTGCGGATCTGCCATTCTTCCTTCGAGACCTTGTCGCGGACGGAAGGGATGGCGTGCAGGGCTGCGGAC
>JAIOQG010000194.1 GCA_021413465.1 Alphaproteobacteria bacterium
GCCACGCCGAACGGCTGAATTTGGCCAATTCACCCTTTCGGGCGATACCAAATCAGCGACGGCTCGCATATCCCAAAGTCCTGTCCAAACAGGAGGCAACACAAAAATGCTCAGAATCGCACTCATCTTCGGCGTCCTAGCCGGTGCCATCATCATTGCCGGCATTGTCGCGACGTTTTCATTGTCGAACGGCCACGGTGCCGACGGCCTCGGCTCCGTTTTTCTTGGCTACCTCATCATGATCCTCGGCCTGTCGATGGTGTTTTTCGGGGTCAAGCGCTACCGCGACCGCGATCTGGGCGGGGTCATCAAGTTCCTTCCGGCACTGCTCCTCGGACTTGGCATCGCCACCATCGCCAGCATCGCTTACGTCGCGATATGGGAAGGCTACCTCGCCATCACGAACTATGCCTTCGCCGACGTCTATGCGTCCTCTGTGATCGCCGCGAAGAAAGCCGCCGGCGTCACCGGCCCGGCCCTCGACGCCGTGATCGCGGAGATGAATGAGTTCAAGGTGCAATACGCCGACCCGCTGTTCCGTTGGCCCATGACCTTCATCGAGATTTTCCCCGTGGGCGTCCTCGTGGCGCTTATCTCTGCCGCTATCCTTCGCAATTCCAAAGTTCTACCGGATCGGGCATAGATACGAACTGAATGAAACCCGAACTTGGCATCATCGAAGGCTATTTCGGCCGTCCCTGGTCCTTCGCGGACCGGACGGCCGTGATGCAGACGCTTGGCGCCCACGGCTATAGCTTCTTCCACTATGCGCCGAAGGGCGACGAGTTCCTGCGCCGCCGCTGGCGTGAGGCGCACCCGGCCGCGATGTGGGAAGAACTGCGGATCTTCGCCGCCGCCTGTCGCGCGGCTGGTGTCCGCTTCGGCGTGGGCTTGAGCCCCTACGAGGTATTCAACAATTTCGACGACGAGGCGCGCACCGCCTTGCGCGCGCGTGTGACGACACTCGAAACGCTTGGTCTCGACGATCTGGCGATCCTGTTCGACGACATGCGCGGCGACATCGAAGACCTGGCGCAACGCCAGGCAAGCATCATGGAGTTCGTGGCGGGTTGCACCGGCGTCTCGCGCCTCATTATGTGTCCGTCCTATTACACCGACGATTGCATCCTCGACCGCGTCTTCGGCAACCGGCCGCAAAACTATCTCGAACAGCTGGGTAAGCTGCTTGATCCCGCGATCCAAATCTTCTGGACCGGCGAAGAGGTGTGTTCGCGCGATTTCTCGCCCGGCCATCTGCAACACGTCGCGCAGCGCCTGCGCCGAAAACCGTTTCTGTGGGACAACTACCCCGTCAACGACGGCCCGCGCATGTCGCGTTTTCTGCATCTGCGCGGCTTCACCGGCAGGCCGGCAGTGATCGCGCCCCACATCGCGGCGCACGCCATCAACCCGGCGCTTCAACCGCATCTGAGCAGCATCCCCGCGCTCACCTTGGCCGACAGCTACGCGCAGGGCGATCGCTACAGCTACATGATCGCTTTCCGAAAGGCCGCGCGCGCCATCGTTGGCGAAAAGCTTTCACAGATGCTCGAAGCCGATCTCTTGGCGTTTCAGGACTCGGGCCTCGATCATTTGGGCACGCGCGCCGCGAAGCTGCGCGCCCGCTGGTCGGCGCACGATCACCCGGCCGCAAAGGAAATCGTCGCCTGGCTCGACGGTGCCTACGCCATCACCGGCGAAGAGATGCAGACTCAGTAGCGCCACTACTCCGTCAAGGGATACTCGGCCCACAATTTCACCTCGTCGCGATAAGCGCGCCACAGCTCGCGCACGCTCGCCGGTTTAAAGCCGCGTTTGGCGTTCATAGCGCCGATCTCCCACATGGCGGCGTACTGCTTCATCAGCGCCGCATAGGCCTCGCGCAATGTAGTCTTGCGGTCCCAAATATGCGTCGACTCGGCGCCGACGCCGTTGATTTCGACAATTGTGAAGTCGCGCCCGGCCTGCAGCGCTTCGATCGACGAAAAGCGCACATCGAAGCGCCCGAAATAGAACTCCTTCACGTCCTTGGCAATGCGGTCGAATGCATATGTCATCGCTTCGGTGACGTAGTCATTGCCGTTGCGGAAGATCGTGCCGCGGCTGTGACTGCCGGCGAATGCAATGCGAAACGGCTCGCCCGCCGGCAACACCATGTCGAGGCGATCCTTGTGCCGCGGCAGATAGATGTCGGCAAGCGGTCCGGCGCGCCGGTCGCCTTCGATCAATTGTTTCAGCGTCGACGTCCCGTCGCCATAGACGTGCGGGAAATATTTCAACGTGAGGGAAATGATGCGCCCGCGCGCCTCGTTCGGACGCCGCACATAAAAAATCCCGGCCTCCGCTTCGAGGTCGACCAATTTTTGAAACACCATGCGTCGCCCGATAGGAAACGCGGCGATATAATCCGCAAGCTCCCTCTCGTTTCGCACGCGGCGCACGCCGACGCCGCGGCAACCGAGGTCGGGCTTCACGACGAACGGAAATGCAAGTCCGGCCTTGCGCGCCGCGGCGAGGGCTTCGGCGGCGGTCGAATTCTCTGCCCGATCGAACACGGCCCACGGCGCAATGAAGCTGCGCGCATAATCGCCGCTGACATCGAATACGGCGGCCTTCGACTCGCCGATCCACCCGCCCATCGGGAACGCTGGGTTGGCGGCCGTCGGCAAACTGAAGCGACCGCCATGTTTCAGCGTCAACCACGCCCAATAGAGCATCATCGGTGCATAGAAATAGCGCTGCGGCCAAAACTCGAAGTAAGAAACCGGCGGCCCCGACATATCGAGCGGCGGCATGCCTTGGTGCGGCGCGCGCACTCGGGGGGGAGGGATCTCGACCATCATGTTCATTGTCCGCCCTCGGAAGATTGCGATTGCACAAGCTTCGGTGAAAAGAAAGCAAGGGCGAGTAGCGCGCCGCCCACCAGCCACGTCCACGACCCCAAATGATTGAGCGCCGCCACGCCGAACATTGTCACCAACGTGAAAACCAGAACGGTCCAAACGACGCTGGCGCCTGCCGTCGTCGCGGCAAACGTCAAGAACGGCACGCGCAAGAACCCGCTCGCCGCATAGGTCGGCAAACGAAAGCCCGGCACAAAGCGCGCCCCGATTAAGGTCGGGATCAAACGCCGGTCGAGCCAGCGCTGGCCGCGCGCCATGCGCGCCTCGCCGACGTGCCGCCGCGCCCAGCCCTGAGTGCGTGCCGCCGCGCCAACGCCGTAAAGTCCAAGGTCGCCCGCGAAAATGCCGAACACCAGCGCGGCCAGCGCCAAAGGCACCGCGATAACACCGGACGCGGCGAGCAACGCCGCGCCGACGATCGCGACATCCTCAAGCACGAAAGTCGCCAGCACGATCGCAACCGCAATGGCCCACGGGTTTGAACCCAGTAACAAAAGGGCAGAATGTGCTTCGTCCATCATAACGCGGCAGCCTTGCTGTTTAGCGCGGAAACGACCTGGAGATCCGCAAGAATTCGAGCGTGAGAATGCAGGGTCGAGGCCCCGCAAACCAATGCCACCTGGGCACGGTGTCGATACGGTCCGGCTATCGGCGATGTGAGATGTGCGCGCATCGGAAGCTCACGCGAGCCTAAGCGCGCGCCGGCCAAGCGCCAGCATGACCACCATCAGAGATACGATCGCCGCGATGTGGCTCGCCAGATCGACCGGATTTGCGCCGTGCGGATGTATGAACTGCAGCAAAGCGGCCGCCAACATCGCCGCGCCAAGTCCTGCATACGCCGTGACCGCAGCCAAGTTAATCGCCACCGCCCGTCGCAATAAAAGATAAACCCCGGCCGAGACCGGCAATCCGGCCAGCGCGATGAACTGAAAGCACGCCATGCTGGCAAACGGTCCGCCGTCGCCCCAACCGGATGCCGCAACCGACTGGTAGCATTGCACGCCGCTGCTCGTCAGCCAGAGCAACGCACCCGGCAACGGCAACACCATCCACCCGTCGGAGCGCCCAGGCACGGACAGCATCACCGCCGCCACAATCGCGCAAACGCCGGTGATGATCGCCCCGGCAAACGCCGCCGCGGCGGGCATGTCGATGAAGCTCGCCAGCGTTTCGTCGACATGACCGGCGAACACGGCAACGCCGCCCATCACCGCAATCACCGCCGCCAAAAAAGCACCGGCGCGCATGTAAGGTGGCCACAACGGCGTTACGGGCGTCGCGTCCTGCGTCAGCTGTGTGATCAGCTCGTCTGTGTTCTTACGCATCGTTGCCGCCTCCAAGGCTAGCGCGCAGCGTCAGCATCGCGCGGTGCAACAGGGACTTCAGCGCCGGGATCGATTGTCCGCTCGCCAGCGCCGCCTCGCTCAAGGACAATTCTTCGATCTTCAGCATCCGCACCGCTGCCCGTTGTCCGGGCGACAGACCGGCCAGCGCCGCATCAACCTCGCCACGTGTCGCAAGCGCATCTTCGCTGTCGCGCGCGCGGTCGGGAACCTCACTCATCGCTTCCGGCGTGAGCTCTTGCTCGAACGGCGCCCGCCGCTTGCGTGCGCGCAAAGCATCGATCGCGCGCGCCCTCGCCACGGCGGCAACCCACGGCTCGACCGGCC